>PADE01000176.1 GCA_002702965.1 Planctomycetaceae bacterium | reverse complement strand
ACGAGAGGAATCGAAATCTACTATCTCGACGAAGATCACGAGCGTCACAGTCTCGACGTTGCGGCGCGCGAAAACGACGTGCCGAGGGCGGAGCTCGATGCGTTGCAGCGAACGCTGGCCCGGCTGCGGGTTTCGGAGGCGGGTGCCCACTCGAAGACCCTCGCCAGCACGCTGCACGAATTGGCCGAATCGATCAAACGCCGTTCGCTGGTCATCGTCATCTCCGATTTGTTTGACGACCCCGACGAACTCGTCGGGGCACTCAAACACTTCCGTCACAAGAAACACGACGTCATTGTTTTTCAGACGCTCGACCCGGCCGAATTGACGTTCCCCTTCGACGACGTCAGCCGTATCGAAGACATGGAAACGGGACGCGAGATTACCTCCGATCCCCGCGCCTTTCGAGTCAGTTATCTGGAAGAGCTAGAGCGGTTTTTGCAGATCGTTCGCGGTGGTTGTCGGGCCGCCAACATCGATTACGAGATTGCCGAAACCAACCTCGACATCGGCACCTATCTAGGGGCCTACCTGGCAAAGAGACAGAACATTCGCCGCTGACCGCGTGACAAAGTAGTGTGCCACCGCACACCCATGTGATTCTCTGAGCAATCGGACCGCATTTTTCAGAATTGAACATACCCCTGGCGACACCGCCACACAGCACTCGGATCGGCCATGGATTTTCTCAACCCACTTTATCTGATCGGCATCGCCACCGCGGCAATTCCGCTGATCATCCACCTCAGCCGTTCGCGCCGCACAAAAAAGATCCGTTTTTCGACGACGCGATTTCTGACCGACCAGTTTCTGCAGTCGTATCGCATGAGCCGCCTCAAGGAACTGCTGTTGCTGGCGGCTCGGATGGCGCTTTGTGCGCTCTTCGCAATGGCGTTGGCGCAACCCTTTGTGCGTCCCGGGACCGGGTCCTTTCTGATCTCCCAGAATCGCCGAACGGTGGTGCTGGTTGTCGACAATTCGGCCAGCATGGGGTATCGAGAAAACGACCAGAGCTTGCTTGAGCGGGCCTGCGACGGGGCCCGAGAGATCCTCAACGGGTTAGAGAAAGGCGACCGCGCCGCGCTGGTCCTCGCGGGCCGCCGTGAGAGCGGACCCGAGGTGCCATTTCGGGAACCGACTCCACAAGTCGGCGACGTCAGGCAGGTGATCGACAACCTGCCTGACCAGTTTGCTGTACGAAAGTCCAGACTGGGCACCGATCTCTCCAACGCACTGGTACAAGCTGAGCAACTCGTCCAGTCGGGTTCCGCCGACGGAAGTCAGGAGATCTACGTCTTCAGCGACCTGCAGGACACCGGTTGGGAATTGCCCGACGAGCAGGCTGCGCCACCCAGCTCAACGTTGAACACCCATTTCTTTTTTGTCAGCGTGCGCCCCAAGGCGGCTCACAACTTGGCTGTCACCGCTGTCCAGTACGGTGCAACGCGCCCCATGATCGGAATCCCCTTTGCGATTCAACCACACATTCGGAATCAAAGTGATGCGGTCGTTTCCTGCGACGTCAGTTTGGTTGTCGACGGGAAAAAAGTAGCGCAGCAGCGAGTCGCATCGCTCCAGGCAGGTCGTTGGGCGGTACCCACATTCCACCATACGTTTAATTCGGGCGGGTGGCATCGAGGGTACATCGAAATCAACGACAGCGCACTCGAAGCGGACGATCGCAGGTACTTCTCCTTCGAAGTGCTCGACGCGGTGAGTGTCCTAGCGGTCAACGGCGCTCCGTCGTCGGTGGCCCGCCTCGATGAGCTGTTCTTTCTCCAAGCCGCGCTCTCGGCCAGCTCTGCCGAACGCAGTCCGATCAACGTCGTGGTCACCCAACCCAACGATCTTGCGAATACCGATTTGAGCACGCACAAGTTGATTCTGCTGGCCAACGTCGAGTCGCTTTCGCCCCCCAGCCTGGAGAAGCTCGAACAGTACGCCGACCAGGGAGGAAGTCTGCTGTTCTTTCTCGGGGACAAGACGAACGCCGCGTTCTACAACCAGTCACTGGTCGGCGGCAATCGTCTGCACGGCGGCCTGCTGCCTGGACCGCTGGCGGGAATCGAAGGGGACCCCGCGTCGGAGACCTCCGTCGCCGAGGTGGGCGAGTTCGACAGCAATCATGTGGTGCTGGCAACTTTCGACGAACAGGACGGGGGTAGCCTGGGCAGTGTGACGCTGCGCGCTTTCTGGAAATTCGAGCCGGGCGACTCCAACGTGCTGATGCGGACCAGCACCGGACACCCGCTGCTTTCGGAACGCTCCTTCGGACAAGGTAAGGTGGTTGTTTTTGCCAGCACCTGTGATCGCGATTGGACCAATTTTCCTGTGCGGCCAGCGTTCTTACCCTGGCTCTACCGGTTGGTCGGATACCTCGCCCAGGAGCCGCTGGCGCGACAAAATTTTTACCAGACCGGTGACCATGTCTCGGTGTCGGTCGCGGCAACCACGGGGGTGGCCCCCTGGCTGGTTCGCAAACCCGACGGAACCACCGGTAACTTGCGAATCAGCGCAGACACGCCGCCCCGGCAGACCTTTGTCGAAACCGAGCAACCTGGGGTTTACACAGTGTTTCTGCCCGGTCAGGAGGGCGAGGGCCAGGACTTTGTCGCCAATCTCGAGGCGTATGAATCCGACTTGCAACTGCTGGATGACGTGCTGGCATCACCGGGCACCACCAATGCGTCTGAGCGCCGCGCACAAATCGAAGAAGGCCTGAGCACACAGTTGTTTCCCGGACGGCCGCTGATTTCGTTTGTCAGTGACCCGACCCGCATCGTCGAGGAGTCGGCGACGGCGCGGACCGGATTGCAGCTGTGGGATCTGGCGTTGATGTTAGCGCTCGCCGTCGCGCTCTTCGAGCCGTGGTTCGCCAACCACATCAGCCTGTTGCGGTACTTCAAGATCCGTCAGGCTACGCCACGACCCAGTTCCGCGCCGGTTGCCACTCCTCCACCGTCCACAGGTAGTTCACCCTCTTCGGGAAATGGATCACGCCCGACCGACGTGCCGGTCGAACCGCCGGAACCGGTGGCCTCTGCCTAAGACCAACCGCGCCCGCGGGAGAACGAACTCGCTCACGGATTTCAAAACAACTTGTCCATACCTTTTTGATGTCAAGAGAATCGATGATCCTCGCCACCCTACAATTCGAGGGCATTCACAACGGCTGGTTGTGGATCCTGATGGTGACCTTTGGCGCGGCGTTCATGATTTGGACCTACCGCGAGATCTTCCGTCGAACGCAGCGGAAGTTCACCTGGGTGTTACTCGGATTGCGGGCGGTGGGGCTGTTGGCCCTGCTAGTCGCGCTTGCCAAGCCGACGTGGACCGCCGAAAACAACCTCGTCGATCCGGGGCACCTAGCAGTCGTCCTCGACGATTCGGAGTCGATGTCGCTAGAAGGGCGTTATTCCCAGGCGCAAAAGGGAATCGACGCGTTGCGCCAGAAAATGGAAAACGGAAAGTCCAGCGAGCGGCTGGAAGTCGATGTGTTCGACATTTCCGGTGAACCGGTTGGAGACGCGCTACCCGAAAAACCCCGTGCGGAACGTACCGATTTGGTGCGCGCTGTCACCAACGTAATCAGCCAACTGCGATCTCAGCTACTGGTCGGTGTCGTCGTGGTGAGCGATGGCGTCGACAACACGGGGCGCGAAGACACGGTCGAGTTGGCAGAGTCTTCCGTACCGATTTACGGGGTCGGGTTCCGCAGCGATCCCGACGCCGCCCGCCTCGACCTGGAGTTGAGCAACGTCCAGGCGCCCCAACGGGTGATGGTCAACAATCAGACCGACGTGCAGGTCACGGTTAGCAAATCTGCGGGTCCCGCCGTGAGCGCGACCGTGTCGGTGCGTCGTGGTGTCGACCAAGCTGCCAACCCGGTTACGGTCGAACTCGGCGCAGGCCAAACGCAACAACGCGTACAGATTAAGCTAGAACCAAACGAAGCCGGAGATTTCGTCTACACGGCGTGGGTTTCTACCCCGTCGGGAGAGAAAGGACTGGCCAACAACTCCAAGCACTTTCCCCTCCGGGTCGACGCCAACGCGATCGGCGTGCTCTATATCGAAGGCTTCCTGCGCTATGAATACAAGTTTCTCCGCCAGCGCCTGGACGACGATCCTGATATTCACTTGGTTACCGCGCTGCGGCGGACCAATCCCAACCGGCCGTCGGTGACTGGACCACGGGTATCGATCACTCCCGAGGTCCTCAAGAACATCGATCTGGTCATCCTCGGCGACATGGAGGCCGATTATCTGAGCCCAGCCGAATACCAGACCCTGATCGGTTGGGTGGAACAGGGGATCGGCGACGAGGAGGCGGGCGCCGACAAGGATCGTAGCCACTCGCTGTTGGTCTTGGGTGGATATCATTCATTCGGTCCGGATGGCTTCATCAGTACGCCCCTGTCCGATTGTCTGCCAGTCGTTTTTGCCGGCGACGGAGTGCGCCAATCCGAAGATCCGTTTGTACTGGAATTGAGCGAAGCCGGCGCGTTGCACCCGATCTTTCGCATCGCCAGCGACCACGTGCAGAACAAGACGATGTGGCACACGTCACCGCCGCTGCTGGGATCGAGCCTCGTTCAGCGGGCCAAAGCGGGCGCCGAGATCCTGGCGGTTCACCCCGGTTTACGGATGGACGATCAACCCGCAGTTGTGATTGCGACCGGTCGTTACGGATCGGGACAGACGATGGTCATTAACGCCGACACGACATGGAGGTGGACGCGCGTGAAGCGGATCGCGGGCCAAAGCGATTCGTTGTACTCTCGCTTCTGGAGCCAAACCGTCCGCTGGTTGACCGGGCGCGACTTGGAACAAAAGCGCGCGCCGATTGTCGTGAGTACCGACCGGCCTGATTACGACGTCGGCAAGCCGGTCTCTATCAAAGTCGAACGCCAGCCGAGCGTTGCCGACTCCTCGGACTCCGCTGATGGTGACGTGACCGTGGAGATCACCGATGAGGCGGGCGGCCGACAGGCGGNGCCCATGCGTACCGGATCCGCGGAACCCAACGTCTTTCGCGGACAATACTTCCCACGTACCGGTGGGCGCTATGAAGTGGCTGCCCAAGTTGCGGCAGACGGTGTTCCGAGTGCAAACCAAACAACAGAGTTCCTCGTCCACGGGTCGGAACTCGAACTGTCGGAGACCGGTACCAACCAACAACTGTTGAAATCGATCGCCAATCGCAGTGGCGGAGTTTATGTGGACATCAACAAAATCGACGAGTTGGCTGGATCGATTGAACGCAAGGAGCGTGTCATTTCCCGCGTACGGAGATCCGAATACTGGAACGCACCCCCGTTGTTTGTGCTATTCCTGCTCGCGATTACCGGGGAGTGGCTGTTGCGGAGAAGAAACCACCTGGTGTAAAGGCTCGCAAGTAAGAGTGACAGAAGGCAGGGGCACCCTGTCCGTCGAATCACGGAGGCTCGCATGAGCACAGTAGAAATCTACTCGACACTCATCCACAGAATCGANCAGGTCCGCAACCGTTGGCGGTGGTCCCAGTTACTCGAGGGTGGTCTGTTGGTGATCGCCGGTAGTCTGGTTGCCCTGGCGATTGTGGTCGCCGCGGACAATCTGTCTCCGCAAGGGATGTTGGGCCGCTTTGTTCTGTCCGCGTTGCTGTGGGGCGGTCTGGCTCTCTTGGTAATGGGTCTGATCGCTCGCCGCTGGTGGGAAGAGCGTCGCGATGATTACTTNGCCGCTCTGATCGAACGCAAACACCCGGAATTGGGAGAGCGGCTGCTCAGCGCACTGCAACTCGGCCGGGGCCAGGACTACGGATCGCAACAGATCGTCGGACAAATTGTGTCCGACGCTTCGCGGGCGACAATCGACCTGGACATGGAGGATTGTCTCGACTGGAAACCGGCAAAACGCGCCGGCGTGTTGACCGGAATCGCCGGTTTGGTGATCGTCCTCTACGCCATTGTCTTCGCGCCACGGTTTGGCAACGGGCTGGGACGCGTGCTTTTGCCGTGGTCCGATACGCAACCCTATACTGCCACCGTGATCGACGAAGATTCGATCCGTCCGGAAAATGGCAAGCGTTTTCCCGAGGGCGCAGCGATCCCCATCACCGTTACGGTACGCGGAGAGCAGCTGCCCACCGAGGCCACGCTGATGCGTCAAGTGGCCAACGGCACCTGGCGCAAAGCAACCATGGATCCGGCACAAGAGTTCTCCGACAGTGACCAGTCTCGCAACTTCCAGTTCCAGGTCGCTCAAGCCGACGAGCCGTTTGCGTTCTACATCACCGCGGGTGACGATCAATCCGACATCCGCGAAATCAAGATCGTCAAGCGGCCGACAGTGGCCGCCCTTACGATTGACTACACGCCGCCGGCGTACGCTCAAGGCAGCGAGCAGCCCATCCAGCCATCGTCCACAACCGGTGAGATCGCCGGTCTGGTGGGCACCCGTGTCGACTGGCAATGCACCACCAACAAGCCGCTCAGCGAAGCCACGCTGGAAACCGAAACGGGCGACCTACTCAAGTTGTCACAAGGTGAAGATGCCTCCCACTGGCAGACATCCTTTGTCCTGTGGACGAGCAAAGCAAAACAACCGACGAGCGGCCTCGCGGCGACTCGCTTGATGGCGCCGACTCGCTACAAAATCAACCTGGTCGACCAAGACGGCTACGACAACGCGGCCCCGCTGTGGCGCACGATCAGCCTGACGCAAGATCAAGTGCCGCGGGTCGCGATTCCCACCCCGGGCCAAGACCGGCAAGTCAAGATCGACGAGACCGTCAAGCTGGTCGTTGAAGCCCGCGACGATATCGGCGTGGCCGATGTCCGAGTCCTCATTCGTGTCAACGAAGAGGAAACTCCCCGAGAGTTGTTCCGCTTTCCCGAATCCGTCGAGCCAGCCTCCAACCTCCGCCGGCAAGAATTCCCCTGGAAACTGGCGGACACGGGACTCAAGTCAGGAGATATCGTTCAATACTGGGCCGAGGCGACCGATGGAAATGTGTTGACCGGTCCCGGTCGATCCAGTTCGCGGCGTTACTCCCTGTTTGTGATCACCCCGCAACAGGTGCTCGCGAAAATGGAAATGGCCATGGACGATTACGCAGCCATCCTGGAAGAGTTGATTCGCCTTCAACGAGAGAACCGTGCACAAACCGCGTCGGGCGTCGACTTCCAGTCGCTGGTCTTGCGGGAAACGCGCATCCGCACCAGCACGGCGGTCTTGTCTCGAGCCATGAAAAAGGGAGCTCTCCCGGTCGTCACGATGGTGACAGCGCTCGAAGAATTGTACGCCGGTCTGATGGCCGACGTCATCCGTCTGCTCGAAGCAGGCCGAGATACACAGGATGCGGCGCGGGCTGCCTCGGTACGCACAGAGTCGCTTCCCGTCCAGGATGAAATCGTCCAGCGGCTCGAGGAATTGCTGCGGCGCTTGCAACGCAACGATCAAGCGCGCAAGTCGTTGCGGCGGATCCGCAAGAAAGACGAGGCCGCCCACAAGGAGCTAACCCAGGCTCTGTCCGCTCTGATCAGCGATTTACAACGCCTGTCGGTCGACGAAGCCGAGATGCTCTCCAAGCTCGAGAAGATGCCGAAGAAACCGGTCGATGAACTCAGCGAAGAACAACTGGGAGATCTCAAATCTTTCGAAGACTTCCAGAACCGGTGGTCCAAATGGCGAAAGGGAACCGTCGATGGCCTGACGAAATTGCCGACCGGTTTCATCGAGGATTTCGGCCTGCGATCCGACGTCAACAGTGTCTTCGAGGAGATCGAAGCCGTCGCCAAGCGGGCCAAGACTAGCAAACTCGAAGTGGCGCTCGAAGATGCTGGTTCGAGCAAAGCGACCGAGATGCTCGAGAACCTGGAGACCTGGATGCCCGATTCGGCCGACGCGCTGCAGTGGGTGATGGAAGAACCGCTCGACAATCGACCCCTCGACATGCCGGAAATGCCCTTACCGGACGCGCTCGAAGATCTGATTGGGGAACTACTACAGGAGGCGGATGAATTTGACCAGGAGTCTGACGACATCACGTCGGCCTGGGGAGATAATCTCAATCAGGCAGGGTGGGGCGTGTCCGACGGGCCGATCAGCAACTTTTCGGCCAAAGGCGTAACGGGCAATGATCTTCCCAATGCAAATGAACTTAACGGGCGTGCCGGTGACGGGCGCCGAGGAAAGTCCTCCGGTCAAATGGTCGGCGACACAGCCCGCGGACTCGACGGTCGCAAGACTCCCGCGCGGCTGAATAACGAGCGCTACGAACCGGGCAAACTGAAAGAGGAGGGACGTCTCGATCCCAACGGTGCCACCGGAGGAGGAAAAAAAGCGGGTGCCGGGCGCCGCGGGCTGCAGGGAGGAACGCCCCCTGATTTTGAGCGCGACATGGAGCGCCTCGGGGCCAAGCAGGCTGCGATGCGCGAGAAGGCCCAGCAGGTAGCCCGGCAGCTGGACACCACGGGCGTGATGGGCCGCCGCTTAGACCAGGCGATTCAGTTGATGCAGAGCGTAGAGGGCGATTTGCGCGATCTGCGATATGAGGACGCCGCGCGAAAACGAAAGATCGCCCTGCAACAGTTGCGATCGGCCTTCGGCAATCTGGACCAATCGACGACGGTTCAGCTCTCGCGCGCGCGCGAGCTACCCGCCCAATTGCGCCAGGAACTGTTGCAATCCGCCGAAGAGGCGTATCCCGAAGGTTACGAGGCGTTGTTGCGGAGTTACTTCAAGAAACTCGCTGAATCTGAAAAATAGCGTTCGCACCCAAAAGCGGGGGGGGGGTCAGGCAGTGCACACAGGAAGCGAGCCGCGAACCACACGACCACGTCGAGGCGGGCGCATGGTGTTAGCCCTGCCCGTCCAGCGGCGGTCGCCCCTGCTAGCCATCGACCATTGGCTGGCAGTTGCTGGATTGTGGAGTGTACTGGTATCGACCGCGTGTTGGTCGCAACCGGCCNCCGCCCAAGCCCCCTGGCATTTGGAATCCTGGTCGTCCCGGGCCGTCGTCCAGATTCGCGAATCGGCCGGCGACGCGCTGGACACCGCCGCGGTCAAGGTCCTCTGCCAGGGACAGAGCCGACCCGACGGCGGGGACTTACGCGTTCTCGATACCAGTGGCAAACCGGTTCCCTTTCAACTGACNTTTCACCATCCGTCGCGTTACACTCTGATCTCGTTCCGGGCCCCGCAAGCTGTGCCCGGCCAGCAGTATTTCGTCTACTTTGGCAACCCCGACGCGACACCCGATGCCAGCCAAATTCGCGCCCCTGCACCTCCCGGGGCCGGGCCGCCCCAGGGCGACTGGATTCCCCGCGCAGGCCTGACGTTTACCACCCGGAAGCGGCCGACGGGCGAGAATCCAAAGACCGTACAAGAACTGAGCGAGTTGCTCACCGCCAGTCCACATTCCTATGGCGCCCGTTATCAGCGGCGAGTCTCNGACGGGCACAACCCATTCGGTCCATCGGACCACTACCTGAGTATCTACCGCGGGTGGATCCAAATTCCCAAGGCGGGAACGTACAAATTCTGCACCGCCTCCAACGAGGCGTCCTTCTCATTCCTCGATGGGAAGAAGTTGGTCCATTGGCCAGGACGCCACACGTCGGAGCGCGGTGCGCGCGGTGAAAAAAATGAAACGATCGAACTGTCAGCCGGCCTGCACTACCTCGAATACTACCACGAAGAAGTCATGCTCAAACAAGTCGCATTCCTCGGTTGGAGTCCACCGGGCGCACCGGCGGGTCACTTCTCGGCGATCCCCGAATCGATCTACGTCGCACCGCACCTGGCGGCGGTCACTCGTTACGAAAACCGTCAGGGTGTCGTGCTCCGATTCGAGCCCGATTTCGTCGATTCCATCTGGCCCAACGACCGCCATCAAGGGCAGTACACGCGAGTCGCGTTNCGGATNCCTGAAAGCTCCCCATTGCCGGCCACGACCAGCTTCCGGTGGGAGTTTGGAGACGGTCACTCGGTGGTGGGAAATGAAGCGGNACACGTTTACCTAAGCTTGGGCACGTATACCGTCACTCTGATCGCCAACGATGCAGGAAAAGAGCAACGAGTTACTTGGCCGCTTGAGATCTTTGAAATCCAACACGTCACTGGAGAGATCAAGCAGGGGCGGCCACCCGAGTATGCGCAGATCGCGTCCGAGTACGATCCGGCGAAACTAGATGCGGCCAGTCTGCGAGAACTTGTACACCTGTTCGGAGAGAGTGATCGCGCCCAAGACGCCCTGCGCATAGGACAGATTTTTATCGACCGCTTTGGCGCGGAACATCCTGAGTGGGCCCCGCGCGTTCGGCGCATGATGGCCCTGGCGTCACTCAAAACGGGAGCCGCGGGCATCGACCAGGCGATTGCCAATTTCCAAGCATCGATCACCGACGCGACCCCTGCGAGAGAAAAAGTCGATTCGCTTGCCCAGTTGATATCGCTGTTGGGGATCGAACGAAAACAAACTCAACAGGTGCCCGCGCTGCTCAAGCAAGTCGAACAGACCACACGGAACTCCAAAGTGACCGAAGAGGTAAAAGCCGCGTATCGCCGCGCCATTAATGCCGCTGGTGATGTGGCCCTCTGGAATGATCAACCACAGCAGGCGCGTGACTTCTATCGGCGAGTGGAAGCCATCCGTGGCCAGTTCATTCCATCGCAGGTTCGGGCCGCCAGAGTCGGGGCCTTCCCGCAAGCCATCCGGTCGTTTCTAGCTGAGTCCAACTATGGTGCAGCCCTGCAAATCGTCGACGAATGGGAGGACAAGTTCGCTACCGAAAAAGTGAAAGGGCAGACATTTTTTTGGCGCGGGGCGATTCTCTCTGCGCGCAAGCAATACCGCGATGCGAGCCGTTTTCTGGGCCGCGCTGTGGTCCTGGCGGTCGGCGCCGGCTTCGAGACCGAGGCCCGCTGGCGGCTCGCCGAATCACTGCATCACCTCGGTCACGAAAAGGAATCGCGCGTGGAATTGGCTCGGCTCATCGCCACCGGNCTGAACGACTCCTTTACCCAGCTGGCTCGCGAGCGACTGAAAGAAGTACCCCGCTGATGAAAGCTCTCCAACGGCTTGTGCTGATTGCGCTGCTCGGTTTGACCCGTCCCGCCACCGGTGTGGAAATTCCATCTGTCCACCATCCGTGGGGTCGGTTTGCTCCAGGCAGTTGGCAGCGGCTGCGAGTGACCACCGAGAGCTTCTCGTCGGGCGCCGAAAAGAGGGTTCACGTTGCAGAGATCACGACTTCTTTGGTCGGCGTTCTTGAGGATGGTGTGATCCTTACACGTGAGGTCCACAGCGGCGGTGAAGTACACCGCGATGAAAAAGTCAAATACGCCTGGGACGGTTCACGGCCCAACGATACCACTGGTGAAAAGTACAGCCTGGGCGAGGTCGACATCGANGGGAAAACGTACACCTGCCAAACCTGGGTGTTGACCACTCAGCGTGAAAAACAGAAGCGCGTCGTAAAAACATGGTACTGCCCGGACCACTCGCCGTTCTTGCTCAAACACTTGATCCGCGTCACCGGCGAAGATCGTCACACGGTTTCCACGCGGGTCACCCGATTGGCACTCAAGAAGGAAATTCAAAACCGCCAATTGGATGTCTGGGAAACTCAGACCTTCATCTCCAAACCCACGACGGCAACGCGGATGACATCGCTGCACTCACCAGACATTCCCGGNGGCCTCGTTTTCTCTAGCTCCGAATCACGGGACGGCCAACAAGGCCTCAGCCAACGCGTGGTCCGTGAACTGGTTGCTCATCGAGTCGTGCGCTGACCCAGCGAACCCCCGCACGCCCGACCGGCACAACATTGCAACGGGAACAAAGGAACCCCCCCATGAAAACCAATCGCCATCTGCTGGTTGCGATCCTGCTGATCACCGCCTCGACGGCGTGGACCGACGAACCACGCCCGCTTGAGAACGGGGCTGACCCAAAGGCNGCGGGCAACTTGCTTCCCAACGGAGATTTCTCCACCGGCAAAGTTACTCCTGCNTCCTGGCAGACCGTCGATGGATTATCTACTTTTTGGGTCAGCGACCTGGANCCGAAACGTGGAAAAGTTCTCAAGTTTGACAGCGACGTGCTGCAATCACAGGCCTATCAGTGGTGGACACGAATTGCCAAGGGGATCTCACCANTAAGCGCGCCCAAAAAAATCCCCACGACACCACCGAAATACGACACGTTGGCGGGACTCGATGGCGTCTGGTTCTGGAGCGACCCGATTCCCATCAAAAAGCGAAAAGAATATTGGCTCACGCTCGATGCCAAAGGTGCTGAGATACTGGTCTGGTTAGTCGGGTATCCGGAAATGCCCGACACCTCGTTCGCGGCTGACGCGGGCGCCGTCAAGCAGTATTTCGAGAAGGTGGCGGGGACCGCCCCTCCCAACAAGCGCAACCGCAAAGCGTTCATCCACAAATACGTCTGGAAAGGGCAATTGAAAGCGGGCGGCTCACAGCAATGGAAAACATACTCACGACGTAAGAAACCATTCCGCCCGACCAAATACACCCCGACCGTGAAGTTCGTGCGAGTCCTTTTGTACCCCTACTGGCCGCCGGGTGAGTACTTTGTCGACAACGTCAAGCTGGTCGAGTACGACCCGACCAAACACGGCGCCGACTAAGGCTTTTTCGGCCAGCGAGTAGATCCACTACAAGACGAGGTACGTCAGCGGTGAACACCGGCGACCGAGTTCTAACCCCCCTTCGATCGACTCCCCTCTCGACAGAGACTGGGTGCTTGTCCCGCGCCCAGCGACCGAGACCTGGCGGTCTACTGTTGGCCGCTCTGCTGCTGCTCACTGCCGCCTCAGAAAGTCGTACTCAAGCCCCCAAGGCGGATACCGTTGCGACCCGCAAATACAGCGTGGCGCTTGGCTTTCAAAAGAAAAAACTGTTCGATCAAGCGGCCCAGCGGTGGGGCCAATTCATCAAGGAATTCCCCCAAGATAAACGTCTACCGACCGCCTATCACCATCTGGGCGTCTGCCAAATACAGTCCGAGAAGTTTGCTGAGGCGGCTGCCAGTTTTCGCGCGCTGTTGGCCAAGTTCCCACAATTTCCATCGCGTGACAGCGCCCAGTTCAATCTCGGCATGGCACTCTACAACGCGGCCTTGACCGCCGCCAAGCCGGCCGAGTTTGTCATCGCGGCCACCAATTTTGGCGCGGTGACCGCACAGTACGGCAAGAGCCCACTGGTCGACCAGGCGATGTACTACCAGGCGGAGTGCCTCTACCAAGCCGAGAAACGGGAGGAGGCGGTCGCGGTATACGAAAAGCTGATCTCGCAATTTCCACAAAGTGGGCTGCTCGGTCAGGCGCATTATTCGCTCGCCGCTACGTTACAGGATTTGGCAAGAGACGAACCGGCAGCCAAGGTTCTGGGGACTTTTCTGACCAAGTTCCCCCAGGATCCTCTGGTACCCGATGTTCAGTTGCGACTGGGACTGTCGCTGTTCAACCAAGGAAACTTTGCCGAGTCCGAACCGCTGTTTGTCAAAGCGGCGGCGGCTGCCGAATACCAATTCGCTGATCATGCGCTAATGCGTCAAGGCCAGGCGCTGTTCGAGCAAGACAAAGTCGCCGAAGCGGCAGCCGTCTACGAATCGCTGCCGCAACGCTTTCCGAAAAGCGCGTTGCATTCGGCAACCCAACTCGCGGCCGGAAAATGCCGCTTTCGGCTGGCACAGTTTCCGCAGGCCCAGCAGCAGTTTGCCGCATCGCTAGCAGCTAAAGGGGAAGAGGCGCCCGACGCGGCCCACTGGCTGGGACGCACCCTGTTGCGACTGAATAAACCGACCGAGGCCATCGGGATACTCGATCAGGCGATCGCCGCGTACCCAAAGAGCCCCTTGCTCCCAGACTGCACGTACGCGCGAATCGACGCAGTCGCCACGATTCCCGAGCGCCAAAAGGAAGCCGTCACGCTGTACGCCCAGTTCGTGCAAACGTACCCCAAACATGAAAAGGTTCCCGAGTCGCTTTATCAGGCGGCGTTCCTCGCGTTGCAATTGGCGGACATCGCGACCGCACAAAAACACTGCGAGACATTCCTGGGTGATCCGATGCGTCTCAAGCACGCGCTCGCGCCCCACGTGCTGTTGACTGCCGGCGAAGTCTACCTGAAGGCCGAGCCCGCAGCCCCTCAGAAGTCAGAGGCCCGCTACCGTCAGCTGGTCGCGACCTTCCCCGACCACGAGCGCGTCCCACGCGCGCAAATGGGAATCGGAATCTGCCTCCATTCGCAGAACAAATTCGACGAGGCGATCGCTCACCTAACAACGACAGCGCCGGTCTTCAAGCAGCCCGAGCTACTCGCCGAATCGCGAATGTGGATCGGACAGAGCCAGCTGGACGCCAAACGCCCCCCCGAGGCGGTCGCCGCGTTGCGATCCGCGCTTCAAGCGAAACCCGACTGGGTCCACGCGGACGAGATCTCCTTTCTGCTGGGGGTGGCTCACCGCGCGGCGCAGCAGTTCGATGCGGCGGTAATCGAACTCGGTCACTTCAACGCGAAACACGCCAAGAGTACGTACCGCGATCAGGCCTTACTGCAATTGGCAGAGATCCACGCGCAGCACAAAAAGTACGATCTGGCGATCGCCAGCTATACGAAGTTGGTCAACGAATTGCCGCAGAGCTCACGCATACCTGCCGCACTGTACGGCATGGGCTCCGGACAATTCGAACTCGATCAACTGCCGGCCGCCCTACAGACACTCGACAAACTGGTCTCCGGCTACCCCCAATCGGATTTTCTCCCTCGTGGACGCTACCTGCGCGGTTTATGCCGGCTCGCTTCGCAGCAATTTGCACCGGCAGTCGAGGACTTTCAGGCGTTCCTGACCAGCAAGCCCGATCCCGAAACAAGTGCCGACGCGCAATTCGCCATCGCCCGTTGCCAGTTGGGACTGAAACAGACGGGACCGGCGATTCAGGGGATGAGCGCGCTGCTGCAAAAGTTGCCGAATTACCGGCGCGCCGACGATGTCTACTACGAGTTGGCTTTTGCGCACCTTGAACTGAAGAATAACAAGGAAGCCATCGCCGCGTTTTCCACGCTGGCAACCAAACTGCCAGACAGCGCGCGGGCCGCGGAGAGCGCTTACCGTGTGGGCGAACTGGAAGAACAGGCCGAGCGATTCACAGAAGCGGCGAACGCCTTTCGACTGGGCTTGGAGCGGGCGGCAGAACTTCCCGTCCGCGAGAAGCTCTTCTATCGACTGGGCAGTCTTCACTATCAGCAAAAACAATATACCGACGCCGTCGCGACCTTCGACAAACAACTTACCGAGATCCCCAAAGGGGAACTGGTGTATGCGGCTGTCTACCTGCTGGGAGAAAGCTGGTTCAGCCAGAAACAATTTCGCAAGGCGCTGGACACTTTTACGCGCATCGTTGGTACCGACGTCGAGCAGGCTAGCGAATTTCAAGAACGGTCTCTGTATCGCAGCGGCGTCTGCGCCTCCCAGTTGACGGAATGGGGGTTGAGCGAACAGCGGTTCGCTGTACTGGTGCAACGCTTCCCAAAGTTCGAACAAGTGGGCGAGGCCCGTTACGGTCTGGGAGTGGCAATGCAAAACCAGAACAAATTGGACCAGGCCAAAGCCGTGTTTCGAAAAATTACCGACGATCTTCCGGACACCGAGACGGCCGCCAAAAGTTGGTTCATGATGGGCCAATGCTGCTTCGCGCAAAAACAGTACACCGAAGCAATCGATTGTTTTTCGGAAGTGGCATTTGGATTCAAGCACCCAGAATGGCAACCCTTGAGTTACTTCGAGGCCGGACGCTGCTACGTGCAATTAAAGAACCCGGCGGCAGCGCGCAAGATGCTGACGGCGGTCGTCGAGGAATTCCCCAACCACCCCCGCGTCAAGGATGCCCAGTCCATTTTGAAGCAGCTGAAATAGGGCATCGGCGAAGTAGATCATCCGACCCACACCGATCTTCAACGAGAAGCAATTATGACCGTCTATCGAACCGGACATCCGCGGCTGCTGGCATTTGGATTGCTGGCTGGAATGGTGTTGTTGACACCCCTGCTCTGGGGCCAGCAAGCCGATCAGGGCGCCGCGGATAAAGCGGCTCAAGGAGCCGCGCCGGAAGCCGAGGCTGCGGCAGCTGGCGGCGGCGGCGATTCGCTGCTAGGAATGATCCTGGACAGCGGCGTCACGGGCGTTGCCTTCATGGTGGTGCTGGCGCTGTTTTCGCTGGTGGCGGGGACCGTAGCGGTGGAACGCGCGGTCAACATGCGCCGTGGTCAGCTGATGCCCGACTCGTGTGTGGACGAACTACAGAAGTTCACACACGGATCGTCACCCCGCCTCGCGGCGCTAGCGGAGACTTGCAGCGACACGCTGGCGCCTCTCGCCGTGATTTTGCAGTCCGGTTTTTCCCGTCGGGGCCAAGCACTCGCGGAAGTCGAAAAATCGATGGAGGATGCGGCTTCGCGCGAGATGGCCGACTTGCGGGCGCGGATTCGCCCCTTGAACACCGTCGGCAGCATCGCGCCGTTGGTCGGCTTGCTGGGAACCGTGGTTGGAATGATCATCGCGTTTCACACTGCCAGCCAGGAGGGCCTGGGAAAAGCCGAGTTGCTGGCCAAGGGGATCTACATGGCCCTGTTGACGACCGCAGGCGGGCTCTCGGTCGCGATCCCGTCGCTGCTACTGGGTTCGTTTTTTACTGGTCGAGTCGAAAAGTATTTTCGCGACATGGATAAGTTGTTGATTCCGCTGATCCCCTACCTGGTCGAGTCACCGCGTCCGAGATCGGAAAGTGTCGAGCCGGCCGCCGTCACCAACGCTGCGCATGCGAATCCACTGATGTCCAACACCGCCAAAGCGTCCTGAAATCAAGCGCTCCGTGTCCCACCGTGTTCGATCACCCCAACGCCCCGCAATCCACAACGGCCGCCGCTGGTCCCCGCATGAGCGAAATCGCAGCGCCGCAGATACAAAGGTTGTCGACTCATGAGACTTCCNCCTGAAACAACAGACACCGATGGACCGAATTTGACTCCCGTCATCGATGTGGTCTTTCTGTTGTTGATCTTCTTCCTGGTCGCAACCCAGTTCAACCAGGAAGAACGTGAATTGGACGTGGAATTACCCGAAGTTGTGCAGGCGCAGCCGGTGGCGATGACGCAGGGGTTGATTATTAACATCACGCGAGATGGCATATTTAAAGTCGTCCGCCAGGAGTACAACGAGAACCAGCTCTCGGTCGTGATCGAGCAGGCGAAAAAGAACAATCCCCACCAGACGGCTTTGATTCGCGGGGATGGTGACAGTGCGCTAAAGTTTGCAGCACGCGTCATGAGTCTCTGCAATCGAGCTGGAATGGACTACCGCATTGCCACCTTGGAGACACGCTGAGAGGCCCCAGTCCCGGCTGCAACGTAGCACCGGGCGCGGGTGCATGAGTTCTCTTGCAACCGCTCGACCAGCGGACGAACCCAAGCCGACCNCCGATTGGCGAGGCGACCCAGATGCCCGCCGACCCGGTTTCGGTGGCTGCCAAGACAACGAGGATCAATGCCTACACTACCCGATCATTGGCGCAAACTTCCGGGACGTTTGATTCGCTCCGGAAAATCGGCTCTGGTCATCGCGGCGATCGCGGTGGCGCTGGTTGCTGTCTGGGCCGCACCGCGNCCTGTTTCCCTAGTGGTTCCGATCGGTCAAGAGGTNACCTGGAACNAGTCGCAGGCCCCGCCGCGGCGAAACATCGTTTGGCAACCGGCCCGGCCGCTCGAAGGCCTCCTCAGCGGTGACCTGGAGGGAGCCGACATTTTGGCGCCGCGGCTGGCCGATGGCGGATCGCTATTACTGTGCACGGTCCGGCATCGCAATGGCCACATGGACTTGTTCAGCTCCCGCTTTTCCGACGGTCGCTGGCAACCGGTCCAACGTCTTCCGGAGATCAATTCACCCGCACACGATATCGGNGCAACGATCAGTCTGGATGGGCGGTGGCTCTGGTTCTACTCCGATCGCGCAGGTGGCTTGGGTGGCTTTGACCTCTACGTTTCAGAGCGGAAAACCAACGGCTGGCAGGCCCCCAAAAACCTGGGGCCCGCGATCAATACGCCGGCGCACGAATCCGACCCGGCGATTTCCCCCGACGGCAAAACCTTGTACTTTTCCTCGAATCGCACCGCCGAGATGCACCAGAAGACCGTCCGCGATTCGCCAGAAACCGGCCCACTACCCTGGTCGGGTACATTGCGCGGGAGTTTGGGAGATTCGCAACGAGACCTCTACCGAACGACCCGGGATACCCCCCAACAAGCCTGGCAGCAGGCGGAGCCGGTCGACACGTTGAATCGTTCCGACAGCGATGAGGGATCCCCGTTCCCATCGCCCGACGGCGGATTCTTGTACTTTGCGTCCAATCGCGACGCCGCGACGGGGGGCGGTGTCAACCTCGAGCTCTACCGTGCGAGACGGGTCCAAGGTCNATTCCAACAACCCGAAAAACTGGGTTCTACGATCAATTCACNGCACAACGATCTGGAACCGGCGCTCTCTCCGGAGGGCTTTACGATCGTGTTTTCTAGCGATCGTTCGGGCCGCAACCAAGTCTATNTNAGCCGGGCAACCGAGGTTTTCGAAGAGTCGTCATGGGATACCGCCCACCTCGGTATCCTATCCAAGGTGTGGTTGCCCGCGCTGCTGCTGACGGTGATCGTCGCGGNACTNATCGCGGCTTGGATGTGGCTACGGGGTTGGTTTTGGGAAACCGCAACCTCGATGCGNTTTTTTGCGGCCAGCCTGATATTCCACTCGATCGCNTTGTTCGTGTTAGCCTTCTGGTCGCTGCCGACAGTCGTCACGCTGATTGTCAGCAACCTGCAAGAATCCGACGCAGCCGAACAACCGTTCGCCGACAACCAACATCAATCGCACGAAGACGGACAGCAGGCTTGGGAGAAGTTACACGACCTGAAAGCGGCCCAAAAAACGATTGAAGTGACGCGCAGCGAGTCCGATCCCCTGAACATGCCGCAACCGACGGAGCACCTGGAACCGACCATCTCAATCGAAATGGCGCAGCGCCTGCCGACCGATCGCATTCTCTACAGTCCCCCCGTACAGCCAGTCACCACACGAGAGCCGGTGCCATCCCCGGCGCGCACCATCGCATCTCCTTCCACTGCAATTGAAGTCAACGAGATCCCGGATCGCATCCAACCGACCTCGGTACCGACCCCCGTTCCCAATCGCATTGCGCCTGCCGACTTACCGCGGATGGCGACCCCCTCACCCGCACCACCCACCGAGACTACCGAGATTACGGAAATCCAGCCGACGCGCACCGAAAACACCCCCGCCGCCGAGTTACTAAACGCCCCAGCAATTCAAGTGTCCCAGGTGCCCCCCGCGACCCGCGACCGCTCCGAGATACCGCGCCAAATGGTCGAGTTGACGCAGGATCCCGCAGCAGCCGTGATCCCCCTCGACAACCGCAACGAACAACCGTTGCCCGCCAAGTCGCTCGATCAACTGGCGCGGGCGAGTGTCCCCCGGTCGGCGGCCCCGGTTGCCCAATCACCGGCAGAGCTGCCGAGCGCCGGCGCGCGTCCGTTGTCCGCCGATTCCGCCGCGCCGCCTGCCAACGATGCCAAACCGAACCCCAAAGCCATCCGGTTGAACCGCTCAATTGCCGCGGTGCAGCGGGCATTCGCCCCCGACAGTCAACAGCGCGCCGCCGAGGCCATTGCCCCCCGCTCGGCGCCCGACACGACAAATACGGCACGGGTCGGCGTGGAACTAAATCGCGCCGACGTTGTGCCGCCCCGCATCGAAGTGGAAACTCCGCGCGAGATGGGGGGGCCCAGTCGCCGCAACCGACGGATCGCGGTCGGCCAAGTCCGTGATGTGCGGGTGCCCTTACCGCCGACGTTCGGCCCCATCGTCAGTCAATTGGAGCGCCACCGCGCCAAGGCAACACAAGTGGTTTACGCCGCGGACAGTGTCGGTCTGCAAGAGATGTTTACGCTGCGTCAGGCCGACATACGCCGCCAACACATCGAGTTGTTTGGGGGTACCGATGAATCCGAAGTCGCCGTCAACAATGGTCTGGCTTGGCTGGCAGCGCACCAGAGTCCGGATGGCAGTTGGAGTCTGCACGCGTTCCACACCAACTGTCAGGGCAAACACCCCAATTGCGGTGGCGCGGGATCGGTCCACTCCAACACGGCCGCCACCGGCCTGGCCCTGCTCCCCTTCCTGGCGGCGGGGAACACGCACCAAGCCGGCCAGTACCAAGAGACCGTAGCGCAAGCCATCCGCTGGTTCCAAAAACACCAGAAGGCATCCGGTGATCTGCTGTTTGCGGGGGACCAGCAACATCTCTACAGCCACTCGATTGCCGCGATCGCCGTCTGCGAAGCATACGGCATGACCCAGGATCCGGCTATCAAACCGCTGGCCGAAAAGGCCCTGCAGTTCGTGATCAAGTCCCAGCACGCGGGGACGGGAGGCTGGCGCTACAACCCCAACGAGGCGGCCGACACATCGGTTGTGGGCTGGGCCATGATGGCCCTCAAGAGTGGTGAAATGGCCGGCCTCGCAGCCCCCCAGGCAACCATCGACCAGGTGGCTAAATGGTTGGCGGCGGTGGAAGGGAACAAACCTGTGGGCGGACAATTCGGCTATCAAAACGCCACCGTGACCCCTGCCATGACCGCCGAGGGCTTACTCTGTCTGCAATTTATGGGAGAGGCCCGCAATCAACCGCGGATGCGTGCCGGAGCAGACTACCTGCTGCAGAATCTCCCCGAAACGGACCAGCGCCGCACTTCGTATTACTGGTACTACGGCACCCAGGTGATGTACCACATGCAGGGCCGCTATTGGGAGGCGTGGAACGCCCGGCTACGCGATCATCTGACCGGATCCCAAATCACCGACGGCCCCTTGGCGGGGACCTGGAATCCACGTGACAACTGGGAAACCAGCGGAGGTCGCGTCTACTCGACCGCCGTCAAACTTCTAATGCTCGAAGTCTACTATCGGCACTTGCCACTCTACGAGCAACTGGACGAGTAACTCCGCAGGCCCGGACTGCGCCTCGCTCTGTCTATCCGCCGTGCGCCGGATCATCGGTGCGCCACACACCGGCTTGCGGGGTGTTTTAAGACCACTTCCATCCGGGGGGAATCACCGCATCCTTGAGTACGATTGGGATTTGCTCTCGAATCACACAGCCACCGCTATCGCGCTGTTCGGTCTTTTCCACGTTGACAATTTGTGCATGCTCGCCGATACAGCAGTTTTTATCCAAAATCGCTCGCTCGATTACCGCCCCGGCGCCAATACCCGTTGCCGCGACGGGGGATTGCGGATCGGTACGGTAATCGTCGGACCCCATCACGATCGAATCCCGAATGACAGCCCCGTCATCAATCCGGCAACGTAAGCCGATGATGCTGTTTTCAATCGTCACTCCCCGGCCGATGTGACATCCGTCGGCAATCAAGCTTCGCCGAATCTGGGCGCCGTCGATCCGAGTTGGCGGGAGAAAACGCGGGCGTGAATAGACAGGTGATCCCGTCAAATTGAGCTCAAAGGGAGGATTATCTCGGACCAGATTGAGGTTGGCTTCGTAAAATGCGCCAATCGTACCGATGTCCTCCCAATAGTCGTCGAACAGGTGGGCCTCGACATGGCGAGCGCGGACCGCGGCGGGAAAGACCTCTTTTCCGAAATCCTGATAATCGGTCTTCTCGAGTACGTCGACGAGAAAATCCCGGTCGAATAAGTAGATGCCCATACTGGCCAAGCAGTCGCGCCCGCCCGGCTCGATACCACGGTCGGCAATCCACTGGGCGTCGGTACGCACCAGATCGATCTCGGCATCGGTCTGCGGTTTTTCCAGAAACCCGACCACCCGCCCGGTTGCATCCACACGCATCACACCCAACGCGCCCGCCTCTTCACGCATCACCGGCAAGGCGGCAATCGTGACGTCCGCGTGGGCCTCGCGATGCGTCCGAATCATCTCTCGAAAATCCATCCGGTACAGCTGATCACCAGAGAGAATCAGCACCAGATCGACACCCGGTTGGTCCAGATAGCGGCGGTTCTTGCGCACCGCGTCGGCGGTCCCCTGGTACCAATCGACGCCAGCATCCATCGTCTGCTGGGCAGCCAACAACTCCACGAAACCCCCGCTGAAAGCATCGAACCGATAGGTCTGTCGAATGTGACGATGCAGGCTGACCGAGAGAAACTGAGTCAGCACATAAATCCGTTGCAAGCCGCTGTTGATACAGTTGGACAAGGGAATATCAATCAAGCGATATTTCCCTGCCAGCGGAACCGCGGGCTTCGCTCGATAACGCGTTAACGGGTACAGGCGGGTACCACGTCCGCCGCCCAATACCAGGGTGATCACGTTTTTCAGCCCCAACGCATGGCTCCTCGACTCGGTTCGGGGCGGGACGCAGTACGGTACCACCCCACGCAGAGGTTATCTGAAATAGCGAGCGAGCGATACACGGGCGTTGTCCTCGGAACGACGCTCTCGGTCCCCGGTCATCGAGAAGCCCAGAGATCGAGCGCGATGTATCGGTGCCGTGGATCGGTGTATACTCTCACTAGCTGAGATCGGGATGGTGGCCGACAACGAATCCGGTTGCACCACCGCCGACAGCCGGGGTTTCGCGATCACGACCACGGGACCATGTCGGAACCCAGACGCGTTTCCCGCCCTCCTACCGGCCCAGCTCCGCCCGTCGACCCGTCTCGCGAGAACCACTCGATGCCTTCCCCCGAAGCGTCTTTTGTATCCCCACTTGTGTCGCGGCGCCATCTATTGCGCCGCGCCGGAAGTGGCGCCGGAATGATGGGACTGCTCTCGCTGATGGCCGATCAAGGGCTGCTCGCCGACGCGGGATCGAGCCGCATCCGCAGCGCAATGAACCCACTGGCGCCCAAATCGCCGCACGCGACACCGTCGGCGCGATCCGTGATTTGGCTGTTCATCAACGGCGGTCCGAGTCATGTCGATACCTGGGACTACAAACCCGTATTGGCCCAGCGGGCTGGTCAATCGCTGGCGGGATTTGACCGCTTTACGGGTTTCTTCGCCAACGCGGTCGGCGGCCTGATGCCGTCACCTTTTCGGTTCCGTCAACACGGTCGCTCGGGCAAGTGGGTCTCCGAGTTGTTCCCCCAATTGGCACAACACGTTGACGAGATGGCCTTCATTCACTCGGGCTACACCAAGTCGAACAACCACAGCCCCGCCCTCTTTATGATGAACACTGGGTTCACCCAAATGGGCTACCCCTGTGTGGGCGCCTGGTCGACCTACGGCCTGGGAAGTGAGAGTCGCGACCTACCAGCCTTCGTGGTGATGTCCGATCCCAAGGGCCGTGGGCTACCCAAGGGCTATTCCCAAAACTGGGGTGCCGGTTTCCTGCCGAGTATCTACCAGGGGAGTTGGCTTAGACCGAAGGGAGAACCAATCGAGAACCTGCGACCACCGCCCGAACTGACACCTCCGCGGCAGCGGGCCCAGCTCGACCTATTGGCATATTTGAATCGACAACACCAGGAACAACGGTCTGAGGAACAGGATCTGCAAGCGCGGATCGAGAGTTTTGAACTCGCCTTTCGCATGCAGTCCGCAGCGCCCGAAGCCCTCGACCTGCGACACGAGTCCGTCTCGGTCCAACGCCAATACGGTCTCGACGATCCGCGCTGCCAGCACTTTGCCCAGCAATGTCTGCTCGCGCGGCGGATGGTGGAGCGGGGCGTACGGTTCGTCCAAATCTACTCCGGTGGCAACGAAAACCAGCGCAGTTGGGACGGACACAACGACATCCTTGGAAACCACCGACAGTTTGCCGGTGAAACCGATAAACCAATTGCCGGATTGTTGTCTGATCTCAAGCAGCGCGGTCTCCTGGAATCAACGCTCGTCATCTGGTGCGGTGAGTTCGGACGGTTGCCGGTCGCACAGAAAGCGAACAAACCGGGCCGTGATCACAACCCGCACGCGTTTACCTGCTGGATGGCGGGAGGGGGCATCAAAGGGGGCACTCATTACGGTGCTACCGATGAGATCGGCCACCGCGCCGCAGAAGATCGCTGCAGCGTTCACGATCTGCACGCCACACTGTTGCATCTGTTGGGTCTGGACCACAAGCGATTGACGTTCCGCCATAATGGGCGCGATTTTAGGCTGACCGACGTAGCGGGGCAGGTCATCCGAAAGATCATCGCTTGACCGGCGGCGTAGCGACTCTCAGCGCGATGGTGCTACGACTCCGACCGGGGTTGCCTCGCCCTCGTCTGGGATGTTAAAAAGTCGACGATTGGAACACCAACACCTGACGAGGTAACGCGATGCCACGGCCAGCGATAACCTCCCTCTTACTGGGCGCACTTCTCTGGAATGGCGGTTGCGGATCCAATCCGCCGCCCGTTCCGTCCGCAACCCCTAAAGCCACACCCGACGCGATCGCGGACGAAGATGCGCACGATCATCCCCAGGCGGGCCCCAATGGGGGCAAACTGATCGAACTGGGAAAAAACGAGGCCTATCACGCCGAGTGGATCGGAGATGATGAATCGGGCCGGGTACAGGTTTTCGTCCTGGACGGAACCGCGAAGGTCGAAGTCCCTATTCGCGCAACGCCCCCGATCGTGATCGCGGTGAAAATGGAAGACGAGGAGTTGGAGTATCAACTGGAAGCGGTCAAACCAATCGGTGACCCCGCTCTGACGGCCCAATTTGAAATCGTGAATAAACAACTGGTAACACTGCTCAGACAGATTGGTCACGGCGTCACCGCGCATTTGACGGCAGACATCGAGAACCAAATCTATAGCGGCGAGTTCCCCCACGACCACGCCCATCACCATTGACCGTCCGTCAGCGAGGCGCCGAATTCTCCGGATGCGGCGACCGCGGGACATTCGAATCGAGCCGGTCGCGAGCGACCCCACACACGTTCCCAGCCAGCCGCAGGTGTGGATTAGCAGACCATACGGTTCTGCCCAGACGCCACCGGTTCGAGTTGTTGTCGCTGCGGGCAGGGCGTATGATGAGATGGGGAGTCAAATACCTGTTTCACAGCGGTTTACGCGATGACCCAGTTCAATCCCTACCACGAGTGGCTCGCACTAGACCCGCAAACGACCTCCTTCAACTATTACCGGTTGCTGGGGCTGGAAGACCTGGAACAGGATCCCGAGGCCATTCATACGGCCCTCGAACAGACCCTCCAGCGGGTCCGGGCCTGTGATCCGGGCGCTCACGCGAAACGCTGGGCGAGTCTGATCGAGGAGATCGAACAAGCCGGCAAATGCCTGACCGACGAATGGGACAAAGGCGATTATGACCGTCAGCTCGATTTGTCTTTTCGCCCACAATCCCAGTCCGGATTGTCAATCGAGCAACCGCCGGCCAAGAAAGCGGCCCCCGCACCTCAGCACGTCGTGACCTCCAAGTTCAAGCTCGCGCCTGAGGCGACGACGCTCCAGGCGAGCATGCTCCCCCCGAGAATGGGCGGAGCGGCGGCTACAACCGGAGCAACACAACCCGACGCACAAACGGCAAACGCGACCGAAAACAACCGCTCGGCCGCGGTGGACGCGCACGTGCCCCCCGGGACTCCAGATAACCGGGTGAAGAGCGATGCAGATCAGCCCGCCGACTCCGGCGGTTACCAAGTCCCGTCGACCGCATTTGTCGAAGCTGCCAGCGACACCGATGTACCGGCTGTCGTTGATCCGGGCGACCACAACCTTGCCAACACGGGCGGCACACCGTCGCCGACGCCGGATACGATAGGTGCCCACCCGGTCTCCACGAACGGCCTAGCGGCGGCCGAAGACGCGGTCGACGCGGCACCCGCCAGTAACCCGATGTCTGCCTACCGCTTTCCAGTGAACCCACAGCCGGACGATCCATCCGACCCGGCACAGTCGGGCGAGCTGTCAGAGGGTGACATTCCCCTGGCGACAGCGATTCCGAGCACCGAACTGAACAGCGCGCCGCTGGCACAACCGATCTCAGGTCCCGACTGGCCGCAGACCCCCGTCGAACCACCGATGCGTCCCCCTCCCGCACCACAACCGCGGAGGCGATCCACCCTGACCAGGAACACCAAGCTCGGTATCGGCACCGCGCTGGTGTTGGTTGTCGCGATCGTCAGCTTCGCATGGTTCAGCCAAAATACGGCCGAGCGCAGTGCGACGGTCAGCCAGTTACCCGCGGATCGAGGCCAGGGGGCCGAAACAACCGCAGGCCCCAACCCCGAAGCGACCGATCCCGAAGCGACCGATCCCGAAGCGTCCGATCCCGAAGCGTCCGATCCCGAAGCGTCCGATCCCGAAGCGTCCGATCCCGAA
>PADE01000175.1 GCA_002702965.1 Planctomycetaceae bacterium | reverse complement strand
CATCGGCGCCTCCTGGGGCTGGTCCGACGCGGGCTGGATGGTGCGCGTGNTGGGATACCACGACGCCTATGCGTCGGGGGTCATCCACGCCCTGGCAGGCGGTTCGGCGTTGGCCATTCTGATCTATCTGGGACCCCGACTCGGACGCTTTCGTGCCGACGGCACGCCGCGGGTACTCCCCGCCCACAACACCTGGATGATCATCATCGGCATGTTTCTGATTTTCACCGGCTTCTGGGGATTTTACGCGGCCTGTAATATCCCGCTGATCGATATCGCTGGTCCTGATTCCGACTCGAAACTCTTTTCCGCGACTACCATTTACTTGACGCCCACCACGCTCAGCGGCATTACGTTCAACTTCCTGATGGCGCTAGCCGCCGGGATGATTACCGGCTACGTGGTCTCTCAGGGCGACGCCTTCTGGACGTTCCAGGGAGGCTTAGGAGGGATCATCACCGCCTCCGCAGGAAACGACCTGTACTATCCCTACCAGGCGTTTNTCGTCGCCGCCTTTGGTGTCTGGTGCGCGTACAAGCTCCATTTCTGGGTCGAGAAGAAATTCCGTATCGACGACGCGGTGGGAGCGGTCGCGATTCACGGCTACTGCGGTTCGATCGGTGTGCTACTGGTCGGCTTCTTACTGTGGGGTTACCCCAGTTCGCCGACCTCGGGCTTCGCCCCAATCACACCCTGGGGACAACTGGCGGGCGCCGTTATTATGTTTGTGCTGCTCGGATTTGCGCCCTGTTGCGCCCTCTCCGCGGTGCTGCGACGCGGCGGCCTGTTGCGGATCCCACCGGAGGTCGAAGTGGCGGGGTTGGATCACCGCATACGAGCGGTCGAGGCGAGTCAAACAGAGGAGTTCGCCGCCGCGGAGCGACAGGAGTTAGCGACCTGGCTGAAGGAGCAAGCGTGATGCAACCGACCGTCAAGAGCTGGAGCAACAATCCCGCCGAACTGGGCCCTCTGTACCCGTGGGTCGGCGTTGAATTCATGATGTTTCTGGCCTGTGCTCTCTTTTTCCTGGGATTTCTGGTCTGGAAAATCCGCAGCGAAAACGCCCATTACGAGCAGTTGGTCTCCCGCCTGCAGCGCGGCCAGGACTCCCCGCACAGCACCAATCCCCCTGAGGCTTCGCCTGTTCAACCCTCCGCCCACCAGGAACCGATCGATGGCCAGCCGTGAAGCAATCCGTACACAGATCGAGCAGGACGGAATCGAATTCCTGCTCGCCCAGTTCGTCGACATCCACGGGTCAGCCAAGGTCAAGATGGTCCCCGCCTCCTGCCTGGACGACATGATCGATGCGGGCGCCGGATTTGCCGGGGCGGCGGTGTGGGGTGTCGGGCAGCAGCCGCACTCGCACGACATGCTGGCCCGCATCGATCTGGACAGCTACACCCCGCTCCCCTGGATGCCGAACACCGCGCGGTTNGCGGCAGATCTGTTCGTCGACGACGTCTCCTACCCGTTCTGCCCGCGCACGAACCTGAAACGTGTCCTGGCCGAAGCGCGGGACGCGGGTTACGTGTTCAACGTCGGCATGGAACCCGAACATTTTCTGGTGACACGAAACACCGACGGTTCGATTGCGCCCTGGAATCCCGACGGTGTCGACAACCTGGCCAAGCCCTGCTACGACTACCGCTCGATGGCACCGGCGATGGACTATTTGCAGGAGTTGACCCGCTCNCTGAACCAGCTGGGATGGGGTGTCTACCAAGCCGACCACGAAGACGGGAACGCCCAGTTCGAAGTCAACTTCGATTACCAGGACGCGTTGGTCACGGCTGACCGAGTCACCTTCTTCAAGATGGCCACCTCGCAATTGGCTGGGAAGTACGGTGCCATCGCCACCCACATGCCCAAACCGTTTCGAGACCGCACCGGTAGCGGCCTGCACGTTCACTTTCATTTGGCGGACGCCACCAGTGGGGAAGGCGTTTTCGCCGACCCGCAGGACCCGCGCGGGCTGGGCTGCTCCCAACTGGGCTATCATTTCGTCGGCGGGGTATTGCACCACGCCCGCGCGCTGTGCGCTGTCACCAGCCCCACGGTCAACTGCTATAAACGTCTGCAACTCGGTGCGGGNCTCTATTCGAGTCGCAGCGGATACACCTGGACGCCCGCGTTTATCACCTACGGAGACAACAACCGCACCCAGATGATCCGCACCGCTGGTCCGGGCCACTTCGAAGACCGCACCGTATCCGCGGGCTGTAATCCCTACCTGGCGCTGGCGGCGTACCTGGCCGCGGGCCTAGATGGAATCAAGAATCAGATCGATCCGGGCGAACCGAATCTGGAAAACATGTACCAGCGTTCCGTCGCCGANGTCCAACAACAGGGAGTCGGAATCCTGCCGCAATCGCTNCACGAAGCGATCGAAGAACTGAGGCAAGACGACGTCATCCAAAGCGCTCTGGGTGTCATCGCTGGCGAATTGATCGATTTGAAAGCCCGCGAGTGGGCCACCTACGACCAGCAGGTAACTCCCTGGGAACTCGAAAGCTACCTGACCTCTATCTAAGCGGCGCGGCGCAACCCCTCAATCCGAATCATGCCCTACCGTTTGCTCAAGTTCGGCCTCAGCGGCAACTATCCTGAACCGAGGATGTTTCGTAAACCGACGGAACTCAAGCCCGAGTACGATGCGGTGATTATTGGCGGCGGAGGACACGGGTTGGCGGCCGCGTACTACCTCGCCAAAGACCACGGAATCACTGACGTCGCGGTCCTCGAGAAAGGCTACCTCGGCGGCGGAGGAACCGGTCGGAACACGGCCATCGTCCGGTCGAATTACCTGACTCCCGAGGGGGCGCGCTTCTACCAGGCGAGCGTGGAGTTGTTCCAAGACCTGTCACGCGAACTGGACTACAACCTGTTCTATTCCGAGCGGGGCCATTTCACCCTGGCGCACTCGCCGGCCTCGCTGCGAACCCAGCGGTGGCGGGCCGAGGTCAACCAGCACTTGGGAATCGATAGCCAGGTGGTCGATCCCGACTTCATCCAATCCGCGATTCCCGAAATCGACCTGTGTTGCGGTGGTCGGCAGCCACCCATCCACGGGGCGCTGTTCCACCCGCCGGGCGCGATCGCGCGACACGACGCGGTGGCCTGGGCCTACGCGCGCGGCGCCGACCAGCGGGGCGTGGAAATCCACCAACAGACCGCGGTCAACGACATCGAAATCCGTGACGCGGCGGTGATCGGGGTACACACCGACCGGGGCTACATCAAGACCCGCAAAGTCCTGTCCGCGGTCGCCGGGTGGACCACGCACATCACGCAGATGGTCGGGCTGCGCACGCCGCTGGTGATCTACCCACTCCAGGCATTGGTCACCGAACCACTCAAGCCGTGGCTGCATCACATCGTCGTCTCCGCCAGCCTCCATGTCTACGTCAGCCAATCTTCGCGNGGAGAACTCGTGGCCGGAGCCTCCCTCGACCCCTACGAACTGCTCTCCAGCCGTTCCACGCTCGACTTCGCCGAGAGCATGAGCGGCCACCTGATCGATCTGTTTCCCTGCCTCCCGCAAATTAACGTACTCCGGCAATGGGCNGGGATGTGCGACATGACACCCGATTTCTCTCCGATCATGGGGGTCACTCCCATCAAGGGATTCTATCTCGATAGCGGTTGGGGCACCTGGGGTTTTAAAGCGACCCCGATCAGCGGCAAAACGATGGCCTACACGTTGGCCGAAGACCGCGACCACAAACTGATCGACGCCTTCAATCTAAGCCGCTTCGATCGGTGTGAACTCGTCGGAGAAAAGGGGGCGGCCTCGGTCGGCCACTGACGGTAATGAAAATCCTCACCTGTCCCATCAACGGCCCGCGCCCGATTCAGGAATTCCACTTCGGCGGCGAATACCGACCGCTGCCAGACCCCGACCCGCAACAGGCGCAGGCTCGCGGCCAGCAAANCCACCATCGGCAGGGCGAGCCGGGAGTCAAACGAGAGTGGTGGTACCACACCTCCAGCGGAACCTGGTTTATCGCCGAACGCGACAACGTCGAGGACCGCGTCATCCGCACCTACCTCTACACGCCGGAGCGCGGAGATGACTAATCGTTTGCCACCGCGGCCCGGCGAATGGATCGATCGAGATCGTCCCCTGGCATTCCGTTTTGAAGGCCGCTCCTACTCCGGTTTTGCCGGTGACGTGCTGTCGAGCGCGCTGTGGGCCAACGGTGTGCGCATCTTGGGAAGGAGTTTCAAATACCACCGNCCCCGCGGTATTTATAGTCTGGCCAACCATGACGCCAACGCGCTGGTCGCCGCCGGCTCGCACACAAATCTGCGGGCCGACCAACTGCCCCTGCAAGAGGGCCTGGAAACGCAAGCGGTCAACACCCTGGGGGGAGTTGCCCGCGATCGACTCTCGCTGATGGGACGGTTGAGTCGATTTCTCCCTGTCGGGTTCTACTACAAGGCGTTCCACACCCCGCGGCAGCTGTTTCCTCTTTACGAAAACCAGATGCGTAAACTGGCGGGCCTGGGAAGGATCGACTCCAACTACCGCGGCGAGCCCTCGGGAAAGAGGTACGACTTCTGCGACGTGTTGATCGTCGGGACCGGACCCGCCGGACTGAGCGCCGCCGTCACCGCCGGCGAACACGGCCTTCGGGTGATCCTGGTCGATGAAAATCCGCACCCCGGTGGCAGTTTAACCTGGCAGTCTGGCGCGGACCCAGCCGCCCGGCAACGACTCCGCGAAATGCTCGATCGCTTGGAGTCGTTAGATACTGTCGACCTGAGAACGGGTACCCTCGCCGCCGGGTGCTACAGCGACCGGTGGGTGGCGTTGTTCGATACCCAGCGGTTGACCAAGCTGCGAGCGCGCGCGGTGATCGTCGCCNGTGGGTGCATCGAACAGCCGGCCGTGTTCCAGAACAACGACGTGCCCGGCGTGATGCTCGGCTCGGCCGCTCAGCGGCTGATGCAGCGTTACGCCGTCAAACCGTTTGAGCGAGCGATCGTGCTGGCCGCCAATCGGGACGCTTATCAAGTTGCCATCGATCTCTGCGCGCAGGGGGTCGACGTCGCCGCCCTGATCGACCTGCGGCCCGACGGCGAGCCCTCCGCCGTGGGCGCCCTGCTGCAGACCAGCGGGGTCCCCATCTACCGGGGCTTTGCGATCTACCAAGTGGAAACGCGGCGCGGCGCCAGAGGTGTCAGCGGCGCGATCGTCTGCCCCCTCGACCGCCGTGGACAGCCGCGTCCGCAGGCCGGCTTACACTTCGCCTGCGACGGAATCGCGGTCAGTGTCGGCTGGGCACCCGACGCCGGCCTGCTCTACCAGGGAGCCGCGCGGTTCGGCTATTCGAAAGCCGTCGAGCAGTTCGTACCGCGGTCGCTACCGCCGGGTCTGTTTGCGGCCGGCCGTGTCAATGGCGTTTTCNCTTGGCCCCAGCGCTGCGCCGACGGCCATCGGGCCGCATGTGCGGCGGTCGCGCATCTTGGAAACAGCACCGTCACACCTCCACCCACAGTCCAGCATCAGGGCCCACCACCCAGTCATCCCTACCCGATCTTTGCGCATCCCGGCAAATGCAACTTCGTCGACTTCGATGAGGACCTTCACCTGAGCGACTTCAAGCATGCGCACCAGGAGGGCTACGACAACATCGAACTCNTCAAGCGCTACACCACCGTCGGCATGGGGCCCAGTCAGGGCAAACTGTCGAACATGAACGCGATCCGCATCTTGGCGCACCACAACCGGGCGTCGATCGAAGCCACCGGGAGCACCACCTCGCGCCCGTTTCAACACCCCGTTCCAATGGGACATCTAGCCGGTCGCCGCTTCCACCCGCTGCGCAGGACGCCGCTCGACGCCTGGCACCGTCAGGCGGGGGGCCAGATGGTTCACGCGGGAGCCTGGCTGCGCCCCGAGACCTATGCCAACGGAGGCGACGGTCGAGAGGCCGCAATCCTCGCCGAGGCGCGCCATGTTCGCCAGCACGCCGGCCTGATCGATGTCAGCACGCTCGGCAAGCTACAGATCACCGGTCCCGGTGCGGCACTGTTTCTGGAACACATCTACACCGGCCGGTTCCAAAAGCAGCCCATCGGTCGACTGCGGTACGGACTGGCGTGTGACGAAACGGGCGCCATCCTCGAAGATGGGGTCGTGGCCCGTCTAGCAGATGATCATTTCTACGTCACCGCCACCAGCGGCGGTGGCGGCCCGTTTTACCGGGAGTTGTTGCGCTGGCGTCAGCTGTTCGGATTGGACGTCCAGGTGACCAACCTGACGGGCCAACTGGCTGCGATCAACCTGGCCGGTCCCCGCGCCCGTGACGTGCTGATCGACTTGACCTCGGTCGACTTGTCGGCCGCGGCCTTCCCCTATCTGGGCATCCGCCGTGGAACGGTCGCCGGCGCCGCGGCGATCCTGATGCGGGTCGGCTTCGTGGGTGAGCTGGGTTACGAAATCCATGTGCCGGCCGGCGCCGCAATACACGTCTGGGAGGCCCTCTGCGAAGCCGGCAAGGACGTTCCGATCAAGCCCTTCGGAGTCGAAGCGCAACGCCTGTTGCGACTCGAGAAGGGCCACCTCATCGTCGGACACGACACCGACGCCCTGACCACACCGAGCGAGGCCGATCTGGATTGGGCGATCGGAAAAAACAAGTCGTTCTTTATTGGCTCCGACAGCCTCCAGATCATCCAACAGAGACCCCTCGGGCGGAAGCTCGTCGGTTTCAAACTGGCCCGTCCCGACATCGCGCCGTTTCCCGAAGAGTGCCACNTGATGTTCGACGGGGATCGCATCGTGGGGCGGGTGACCAGCATCGCCAGGTACTCGAACCTGGATCATCCAATCGGCATGGGCTTCATCCACCCCACCTGGGCGAAGCCCGGCAGCCACTTGCAGATCCGTACTGGGCCCGGTCGATTGGTCTCGGCGGTGGTCGCTGAATTGCCGTTTTACGATCCTGAAAATCAGCGACAACAATAATTCGCAAACTGCATGCTCGGAGACACCCGATGCCCTCCTCGCTCAGCCGCAGCAGTCCTCTTTGGGCGCTCCAGGCGGCTCGCCAACCCATCTGGCGGGAAATCGCCGGCGCTGCGCTACCACTTTGTTACACCACCGCCGCCACCGAGCGGGAAGCGGCCGAGCGTCTGGCGCTGTGTGATCTCAGCGCGCTGCCCAAAGCGGGATTGAAGGGACCCGGCGCCGCGACCTGGCTGCGGCGTCAGGCGGTGCCAGTTCCCGAGCCGCTCTATCGCGCGCAGTCGCTCCCGGCGGGCGGAATCATCCTGAAGGTTTCCGCCGACGAGTACTTCCTACAAGCGGGGCCAACCGGCGGCGGGCTACCGCCCGCTCCGCTGGTCGAAGACGATACTCCCGGGTGTTTCCCGGTGACGCGTGAGGACGCCGCGATGGTGCTCTGCGGCGCACGCTGCGGAGACGTTTTGCGACAGGTGTGTGGCTACGATTTTTCCGACGCGCCACGCGACCAGGTGGTCTTTACGCGTCTGGCTGGGGTCGACGCCGCCGTCTTCCCGAGCAGCCGCTTTCCCTATCCACTGTTGAGAATTTGGTGCGACTGCAGCTACGCCATCTCTCTGTGGGAGAGCTTGACTCAGATCTGTGCGGAGTTCGACGGTCCCACGATCGGTGCTCAAGCCCTGTTTGCCGAGCTCCAATGAGCCCCTTCGCGGTATCTCCCGAATGCCACGCGCTCGGCCTGCGAGCCGGCGCCATCCTGTTTGAAGAGTTGCGCATCGGACCCGCTTCGCGTCAGCTGCGGGACACGATCGACGCCGAGGCAATCCGAGTGAGGGAGACGTTTCCCAGCCCCGGCAGCATCCGTTCACACCCGGCCATCAAACGGGTCCATCAAATCTTGAGATCGGTCGGATGCCACCCGCGCCGTCACCCCCCCTCCACCGAGAAGCTGATCCAGTTCGCTCGCCGGCGGGAAACGCTGCCCGCCATCAACAATCTGGTCGACACCTACAACCTTCTCTCCCTGCAGAGCTTCGCTAGTCTGGGCGCCCATGATCTGGACCGCATCGCGTTGCCGGTTCGCCTCGAGCGTTTCAGGCGCCCGGAGGCGTTCGTTCCGCTGGGAACCGACCAACCGCAATCGGTCGCCGCCGGAGAGTTTGGGTACGTCGATCGCGCTGAGCGCGTGCTCTGCCGACTCGACTCGCTGCAAGCTGAATTCAGCAAAGTCACCGCCGCGACCCAGCGCGCCATCCTGATCATCGAGGCCACCGACTCGCTGCCGCCCGCGACGCTCAGCGACCTGCTCGCGAACACCGCGGTCGCGATCGTCCACCAGTGCGGCGGCGCCGTGCAAGAGATCGTCGGCCCAAACTGAAGACGCGTTCGTCCCGTCCGCCCACCGAGCAATTCAGACAATGGCCGCCGCCACGGCGTTGGAAAATTGGAGCGGCTCGTGACGATTCCAGGCGAGCGGTTCGGTGGTCAACAAGACCATGTACGCCTCGCGCTGCGGATCGATCCAGAGCAGCGTCCCGGTCGCTCCCCAATGCCCGTAGGCGCCGGGGCTCAACAGACAACCCAGCCCCCGGGGATGACTGTGCCAGGCGTGCTGCCAGCCGTACCCCCAAGGTCGGGTGCGCCACAGCTCGGGGGCCAATTCCCCCAGACGACGAGACTGGTTGGCCGTCATCGCGGCCAAGGTTGCCGGCCGCAGGATGCCCGCCTGACCATGGTGGATCTCCAACAGGTGCGCGCACAGCCGACCCAGATCGGAGGCCGACGCCAGCAGGCCTCCCCACGGCGCACCCAGCTGTCTCCAGTAACGGCTGTTCCAGCCCCAGTCGGTGTCCCGCTCGGGGGGCAGACGAATCTGGGCGACATGATCGATCTTGCCATCAGCATACCAAGCATCGGGCGCTCCCAGCGACGTGTCGCGCAGGCCCAGCGGAGTCAACACATGCTCCTGGAGGAAGTCGGGTAGCGTCTGTCCAGTGACGACTTTCACGAGCGCCGCCAAGACCAGAAAGCCCGTACTTTGGTACTGGTACGCGGTGCCCGGCCGGTAACCCAGTGGCAGACGGCAGACGTGCTCCAAGAATGTCGTCAGCGGCGCGTGCTGCCGGCGCAGCGGTTCGTTTTGGGGAACAAAATCGGGCAGCCCCGAAGAATGGGTGAGCAAGTGACCGATGCGGATCTGGTCCTTTCCCTGGCTACCGAATTCGGGCAGAAAGTGGCTCACCGGTTGGCTGGGGTCGAGCATGCCCCGCTCGACCAGCTGCATGATCGCCAACGCCGTGACCGGTTTGGTAGGAGACGCGATCAAGAACACGGTGTCCTCTACCGTCGCCTGGTCCCGCTCCGGAACCGCCACCCCCAGTGCCCTCCGCACCGGGGCTTCGCCGCGGACCCCCACCTCGGCGCTGATCGAACGGAACCGTCCCTCTTCGATCCAGCGCGCGAGCCACTGCATGGCCCGCTCCACTTGGTTTGCATCGATGCGTGACATGGCGATGGCCTTGGGCACGGCGGGCGCCGGCAGATTCACACGGTGGCGACGACCAGACCACCACCCGAGTCGAGAACTCACCCCGCCGCCTTCTCAGGCTCGTCCGTTTTCTCGGGCTTGGCGAAGAGATGGTAGAGCACCACTTCACCCATGTGGGGCAAATACTCCTCGGGTTTGGCATGCCGACCGTTGCCGCTGCGCCCATTGCCTTTGTAAACGGGAACCGCGATCCGTCGCCCATCGGGGTGGATGTCGAGATCGTAACCGGAAGTCACCGGCAACGAATGGAACGCGGTGTCACCATCTGCGTTCCAGAACTCAAGCGTCGATTGCGTGTGCAAACGCTCCCCCTGCGAGACAACCGTCCCGTCCTGCAGAACACCGACACCTTGGATGGGACCGGCGTCGGCGACTTTCTTGGCAGCTCGCAGTGTCCGCAATACCTGGCCGCTTTGGAAATCCCATTCCAGGACCGCGGGATAACCCGGACAAAACGTATTGCTCTTGATATCGGTCATCCCACCGCACACCAGCCGGGTACCGTCGCGGTTGAACGCTAAGCAACGGACGCCTCCGACGTCTGCCAGAAAGCGATCCTCACGGGTGTGCAGGATGCCCGCGTCGAGCGTGCGCAGCCGTTTACCCGTCGCCAGATCCCAGTGACCGATTTGCCCCAGAACGTCTCCGCTGACCAGCGTCTTGCCGTCCGGGTGAACTCGAGTGGAAAAGATGTCCTGTTCGTGACCGACGAGTTCTCGCCGCAACGTCCCGTCCTCGCTCGACCACACACGGATCACCCGATCGCTGCCTGCGGTAATCACCGTGGAACCATCGCCCGATACGCTGACCGAACGAATCCAGCCCGGCGCACCGACTTCGCCCGGATGCGCGGCGGGTTGCGACCACAGTGGATCCCCCGCACCGCCGGTGTACTCGCGGCAGACGAGCGCGCCGTGGTAATCCCCGCTGTAGACGCGCGGCGCCTCGGGGTGTAGGGCAAAGTCCCCGATCCACGACGCGTGTCCCGAAAACACCACCTGGGTGTCTTGATCGAGGTCCCAGCAGACCAGCTGCGTGTCCTGGCCCGACGCCAGCAGGTAACGGCCGCAGGGACTGAACGCACAGCGGTACAACTGACGCTTGTATTCCAGACGCTGTCCGACCCAGGTTGCGGCGACATTCAGTTCGACAGGGGTTGCGGTTTCCATCTCAGGCGAGCGCCTCCTGGATGACTGACATCTCCTCGTGGGCAATCGGTAAGGGCTGCCCCCGGTTGAGGTACTGCCGCTCCTCCGAGTCGATTCCCAGGCAATGAAACAGGGTGTGAAACAGGTGACCCACATCGTACTCCTGGTCATCGCACCACGCACCGTTGGCCGTCGTCTTGCCGACCACCACCCCGCGCTGCAATCCGGCCCCCGCCAACACCAACGACCACGCCTCGGGCCAATGGTCGCGGCCGCAACGGTTGTTGATCTTGGGAGTCCGTCCAAATTCGGACATCAGCACGACCACAACCTGGTCGAGCAACCCCCGCTCCTCCAGGTCTTTGATCAGCGCGGCAAACGGCACATCGATCTGCGGAACCAGGGCGCGGTGCATGTTAAAGTGATCGCCGTGGGTATCCCAGTAATAGGAGGTCACCTTGACGAACTGAACCCCCGCCTCCAAGAGACGGCGGGCTTGTAGCAGATGACGGCCCAGGGGATGGGCCCCATACCGGTCGCGATCCGCAGCCGGCAACGTGTCGGGATCGAAGAGGTC
>PADE01000174.1 GCA_002702965.1 Planctomycetaceae bacterium | reverse complement strand
CGACGCGATCGAGTGACCTCGGGGTACACCGCGCGCGTGTTTGCCGCGGACGGTTTACGCGGCGCTCTCGGTTGGCGCGCGCCTGCTCGCCTGTTTTCTGATTTCGCCCTCACCGGCTCAATCACAGCCCTGCAGAACGTGCGAGCCAGCGCGGCCGTTCTATTCGACACACGATGCCGGGCGCACCCACCTGGCGACAGCCATCGACGACGGACGCACGCTGTGCCGTTGTCGTGTCCGTCGGGTGACCCTCCAGAACCGCCCGTCAGAGGTACGGATTTTTCGGATCGTACGGGTCGCCGCAGCGGGATCCGGCGACTACCACCAAAAGCAGCCGACCGGTCGCCCCGAGTCCTGGCGGCGCCGTTTCACGAATTAGCATAGAAATCAGAGACGCCGTTGTGGGCTCGGTCGCACTCGGTCGGTTGAGGCTCGTTGGAGAGGATCGCATGTGTGGAATCGTCGGTTATGTCGGACGGAAGTCCGCGGGAGAAATTCTGCTCAACGGGCTCAAACGGCTGGAATACCGCGGATACGATTCGGCCGGTATGGTGACGCTCGATGCGGGCGAATTTCAACTGCGCAAGGCGTCTGGTCGGGTGCAGCGGTTAAACGACCAGGTGACCGTTGATCCGGCGCTCGGTTTCATTGGAATCGCGCATACCCGTTGGGCGACGCACGGTCGGCCGACGATTGACAACGCGCATCCACATGTCGACGATGCCGGTCGAGTCGCCTTGGTGCACAACGGGATTATCGAGAATCACAGTTCGCTTCGTTCGTTTCTCGAGAACCAAGGGGTTGCGTTCGTCAGTGAAACCGACAGCGAAGTTCTCGTACAGCTGATTGGTTTTCTTTACGATCAGACAGGCGATCTGCTGGAGAGCGTCAGGCGGGCGCTACGTGATGTTCAGGGGACGTTCGGGATCGTGGTGTTGTGCCAGGATGCACCCCGCACGTTGATCGCCGCCAGACGTGGTAGTCCCTTGATCATCGGGTTGGGACAGAACGAGTTTTTCGTCTCATCGGATGCCGGCGCGATCGTGGCGCACACGTCTCAGGTCGTGTATCTCGACGACAACGAACTGGTCTGTCTAGGACCGGAGGGAATGCAGGCCACCACAATCGATGCAGCGCCAGTCGAAAAGAGCGTCGCTACGCTCGAGATCTCAGTCGAAGAGACCGAACTCAACGGTTTCGCACACCATATGCTCAAGGAGATCTACGAGCAGCCCGCGAGTTTGCGCAACGCTGCGCGCGGCCGTCTCGCGACCGACGAGACATCGGTCACCCTGGGGGGATTGACGCAATGTGAACGCGAACTGGCTCGCTGCCAGCGCGCCCTGCTGTTTGGATGCGGCACCGCCTGGCACGCCGCGCTGATCGGCGAATACCTATTCGAGGAGTTGGCCTCGATCCCCACCACCGTGGAATACGCCAGCGAACTGAGGTACCGCAACCCGCTGATCGAAGCGGGGACACTGGCGGTAGCCATCAGCCAATCGGGTGAGACAGCCGACACGCTGGCAGCGGTGCGCGAAGTGAAGCTGCGCGGTGCGGCGACCGTCGGAGTGGTCAACACGGTTGGCTCGACGATCGCTCGAGAAACCGAGGCTGGAATCTACTTGCACATCGGGCCCGAGATCGGCGTGGCCAGCACCAAGGCATTCACAGCCCAACTCGAAGTGCTGGTGATGATAGCGGTCGATCTGGGGCGGCGACGCCACTTGTCGACGCAGCGAGCGCACCGCATCCTGCGGGAACTGCAACAGATTCCCGACAAGGTCGAACACGCGTTGACATTGAATACACAAGTACAGCGACTGGCTGCGGACCTCTGTGAGTGGGACAACTGGCTCTACCTGGGAAGAGGCGTCAACTTCCCGGTCGCATTGGAAGGCGCACTGAAGATCAAGGAAGTTAGTTACATTCACGCCGAGGGCTTGCCGGCGGCGGAGATGAAACACGGGCCGATCGCGATGATTGACCCCAACATGCCGGTCGTGGTGATCGCCCCACAAGATCATACCTACGACAAAGTGCTCGCGAACATTGAAGAAGTTCGCAGCCGTGATGGCCGCGTGATCGCGATTGCCACCGAAGGCGATCACCGCATCGAACAACTCGCCGATCATGTTCTGTTCGTCCCAGCGACGATCAGCCATCTATCGCCCCTGTTGACGTCGATTCCGCTGCAACTACTGGCATACCACTCGGCCGTGTTGCGAGGTCGGGATGTGGACCGGCCTCGCAATTTGGCGAAAAGCGTGACCGTGGAGTGAACGCGAATGGCATCGGTTGTTGTATTCGAGGACTTTGGTTGGCAACGCCTGCTACCGTTGGTCTATTTCCGCGCGACGTTTGAACTACGCTGCGGAATGGCGACATTGTTGGATCGGATTGATCGCGTTGCGATGGCGAAGGGACACGCGCTGAGTGGCGTCTGGTGTCGTGACCTGTTGGCACGGGTTTTTCAGGAACGGGGTCTGGCGAGTGTCTGCCGACCGCTTGCGCCGGGCGACCTGTTGGTGAACGGTCGTGGATTGTGGAATACGATTCCCGAGCCAAACGAGCGCCGCGGCGCTTGGGTCGGTGTTTCGGGCGACCCGGAAGCGGTGGCGTGTATCGGTGTCGATGAACCGCTCAGCGCGTCGCTGACCCCCGACGTATTACTCGACGAGCTTCGCCTCCGCAGTCATCTGGCCGGTTTGCCCCGGGTCGATGTTTCGGCGGACGTGCGTTTGTTCGATTGGCCGTGGCAGGTCGTGCTCGACAACGAACAGGCGTTGATCAGTGATTGGGAGAGTCGCGATCAAACGGCAAATCCCGCAACGCCACAGGCCGATCCGGGAGTTTACCTGTTGGCCCCCGAGTCGATCCGTATCGGCGGTCAAACGCGGATCAAGCCCTGCGTTGTGATCGATGCCGAGAAAGGTCCCGTCTGGATCGGCAACAACGTGACGATCCTCCCGCACAGCTACGTTCAGGGACCCGCGTTCATTGGCGATGGTAGCTTGTTACAGCCCGGAGCCGTCGTTCATGCCGGCACAACCATTGGTCCCTGCTGCAAAGTCGGTGGGGAAATCGAAAGTAGCATCATCCACGGACATTCCAACAAACAGCACGACGGATTCCTGGGGCACAGCTACATCGCGTCCTGGGTCAACATCGCGGCCGATTGCATCAACAGTGACCTAAAGAACACCTACGGCAGTGTCCGTGTACCGATCAATGGGAAAGAAGTCGATACAAATGAGATGTTCGTGGGGATGTTCGTCGGTGATTTCAGCAAAGCGGGAATCAACGTCAGCTTTCCCACGGGTGCCGTGATCGGTTTCTGTAGCAGTGTGTTTGCACCGTCGAGTCCCAAATTCGTGCCCAGTTTTGCCTGGCTAAATCGCGATCAAGTGAAACGTCTGGATGTGCGCCGCGGCATGGAGGTGGCCACCAAAGTCATGCAACGTCGGCAGTGGACGTTGACCGCAGCGCAGGCAGATCTGTTCGGATCGATTCGTCAACAGGCGTTGGCGCTCGAGCTGCAGCCGCAACTGGCGATCGAAAGCACCTCTCCCGCCTGAGTTTCCGCGGTTCGGTTTGTGAATCGCGCCGGAGAGGTTATTCTCGTCAGCTGCGGCCTCGCCGATGTGAATGGGGACCGCGTTGCGCGATGATTGGGCATCGAGGACGGTCCATGACGGGTTTACGATGTATTTCTATTACGTGCGTCTGGTTGCTGTGGCTGCCGGGTGCAACGGCTGCCACTCCTCTCCAGGCGTCGGGCCAACCGTCAGAGCGTTCCCGGTTTGAGAGGCAGATTCTACCACTGCTCGAAAAGTGCATCGAGTGCCACGGCCCCGATACGCAGGAGTCCCAGCTGCGCCTCGATACCGCCGCGGGGCTGCGAAAAGGTGGCCAGTCGGGTCCCGTGGTCGTGCCCGGTGATCCGGACGGAAGTCGTTTGGTGCAACTGGTGCGGGGTACGAAAACACTTACCATGCCGCCCGATCAGAGGCTTCGAAAGTCCCAGGTTCGGGCGCTGACGCAATGGGTGCGTGCGGGCGCCGTGTGGCCGCCGGATGCCCGCCGTATCGCCGCCGCGCGGGATCGCAGCGATCACTGGGCATTCCAGCCGGTTTCGCGACCGCCGCTGCCCGCGCTGCCGCAGCCGCCGGCGGGACGCAATGCGATCGATCGGTTTATCTTACACCGACTGCGCGCCGCCGGAATCGAGCCGTCTGCGGAGGCGCACCGATCGACATTGCTAAGACGCGTCGCGCTTGATTTGACTGGTCTGCCCCCCAGTCGTGAGGAGGTGGTTGCCGGTCGCAGCGACACCCGCCCCGACGCTTACGAGCGGTCGGTCGATCGCTTGTTGGCCTCACCGCATTACGGTGAGCGCTGGGGCCGTCATTGGCTGGATGGGGCCCGCTATGCGGACAGTGGTGGAAACGAAAACGATCCGTTTCGCAGCGTGTGGGCGTATCGAGAATGGGTAATCGACGCGGTCAATGGCGATTTGCCGTTCGACCGGTTTGTCATCGAGCAGATCGCGGGTGACCTACTTCCCGCTGCCACCCCGCGGCAACGCATCGCCACCGCGTTTTACCGCCAGACCGTGGGTCCCAGTCGGCTTGATCGGGTGGTCGAGCGGGTGAACACCACGGGCACGGTGTTCCTGGGTCTGACGGTCGGATGTGCCCAGTGTCATTCACATAAATTCGATCCGATTTCGCAGCGCGAGTACTACCAACTGTTTGCGTTCTTCAACCAGTCGGACGATCCCGTGTTGCAGCTTGGCGGCCGGGTCGAGCGGCACCACCGGGCGCGGTTTCGCCGCCAGGTGATACGTCTGGAGGGTCAACTGGCCGACTACCAGCGACACCTCGCTGGGACGCTGAGCGTGTGGAGCGATGCGTTGACCCCGGGACAGCGCGAAAAACTGCCCGCGGAGGTGCGCGAGGTCCTGTCGGTCAATCCAGCGGAACGGAGCCCGGCTCAGCGGCGGGTCCTGCTCGAGGCCTACGGCCAGACGAAGCCAGACTACGCGATTTTGAAGCGGTCGATCGCGGCCCACCAGCAGCACGAGTCGGCGCTCGACACCGTGCTCGTGCTCAGCGAACGCGCCCAGCGCCGGGCGACGGCCATTCTGCTCCGCGGCAATGCGGAAACTCCGGGGCCGGAGGTGCGCGCCGGCGTGCCCAGGGCGTTGCCGCCGCTGGCCACCGTTGCGCCCGCGAACCGTCTCGATTTGGCGAGCTGGCTCGTTTCGCCACGTCATCCGCTGACGCCGCGGGTGGCGGTCAATCGCGTCTGGCAGCACTTTTTTGGAGCGGGTTTGGTCGCCACCGAGAACGACTTTGGGGCTCAGGGAGAACGGCCTTCCCCCCCGCCGCTGCTGGATTGGCTGGCCAGTGATTTTCGGGACAACGGATGGCAGCTGAAGCGGCTGAAGCGGCTGATCGTGACCTCCGCCACGTATCGCCAATCGTCGGACGCTCGACCGGATTTGCTCGGTGTCGATCCGCAGAATCGCTGGCTGGCTCGACAGGCGCGGTTGCGGCTCGAAGGCGAGACGATTCGCGACCAGGCATTGGCCGTCAGTGGACTGCTCGAGCGCCAGATCGGCGGTCCCAGCGTCTTTCCTTTTCAGGCGGGCGGCGTGATGCAGGGCCGCGCCGACAAGAGCACTTGGATCGTCGATCCAGGGTCATCGATCTATCGCCGGGGGCTGTATATCCACTTCTGGCGGTTGACACCCCATCCCTACCTGAAGCTGTTCGACGCTCCGGATGCGAGCGAAGCCTGTACCCGGCGTCATCGATCGAATACTCCGATGCAGGCGCTGGCGCTGTTGAACCACCCCTGGTTCGACGAATACGGGCGCGCTTTGGCGGGACGCGTGCTCCGCGAAGCGGCGCCGCAAGACCGGGTCCGCTATGCATTCGAACTCTGTCTGGGACGCGCTCCGACGGCTGCGGAGCGCCAAATCGTGTACGATTTATTGACCCGACAGCGTGGTGAGTGGACACAGCAACTCCCACTTTCAACGCCGCTGGTCGCTGCTGCCGAGCGCACCGCCTGGTATGCGGTGGCGCGAACGCTGCTGAATCTCGATGAATTCATTACCCGCGAATAACGGGAAACACAGGACCGATCACGGGGGCGCCCTGGCGCGCGCGTCAGGAACCGACCATGAGCGCATCTGATTTCGCATTCAATCGCCGACGCTTCCTGGGCCGATCGGGCTTGGGGCTGGGGTCGATCGCGCTGGCGGCGCTACTCGATCGGGAGGGGCCAGCGAGCGACTCGATCGGCCCCACGGTCACCGACCCGCTGGCCGTCAAAGCGGCCCATTTCCCCGGGACCGCCAAACGGGTGATCTACCTGTTCATGATGGGCGGTCCCAGCCACTTGGATTTATTTGATCACAAGCCCAATCTCCGCAGGTTTGATGGACAACCCATCCCCCAGTCGTACGTGGAGGGGGAGCGATTCGAACAGATCACCCAGAAGCAACCCACGATCTTGGCGAGTCCCTACGCGTTTTCTCGCCATGGGGAGACCGGTACCGAACTCTCGGAACTGTTGCCCCACACCCGCCGAGTGGTCGACGAGTTGGCGTTCGTACGCGCGGCCCGGACCGACGAAACGGTCCACCCCCTCGCGCAGCTGTTGCTCTTTACGGGTCTGCGAACGGCCGGACGACCGAGCCTCGGGTCCTGGGTTACGTACGGATTGGGGACCGAGTCGAGCGACCTGCCGGGGTTCGTGGCGACTGTGCGTGGGCCGGTTCCGCAGGCGCACGAGGGGATCATCGCCAATGGTTTTCTGGACTCGTCACACCACGGGGTGCCATTGCGCAACCGGGGGGCTCCCATCTTGAACCTGGGACGTCCTCCCGGCGTGACTCGGGAGGGCGATCGCCGCGTGGTGACGGCCATCAATCGACTGAACGCCGAACGGCTCGCCAAGACCGGGGACCGCGAAATCGCCTCCCGCATGCGGGCCTATGAACTGGCGTTCCGGATGCAGGCCAGCGCCCCGAACCTGATCGACTTGCGCGACGAGACGCAGCGCACACTCGACCTCTACGGTGCCGATCCCGAGGTCCCGAACTTCGCGCGCGACTGCCTGCTGGCGCGGCGGATGGTCGAACGCGGCGTCCGTTTTGTCCAACTCAGTTTTGGCGACTGGGATCACCACGCCAACATCTTCGGCAGTTTTCCGCAGATGTGTCGAGAGATGGACCGTCCCGTGACGGCTCTCATCGAGGATCTCAAGCGGCGCGGACTGCTGGAGGAGACGCTGGTCATTTGGGGCGGAGAATTTGGACGCACCCCCGTCGCCCAGCCGCAAAAGACCGCCCCGGTCGGACGTGATCATCACGTCCACTCGTTCACGATGTGGTTCGCTGGCGGGGGCGTACGACCGGGTGCGAATGTTGGCAGTACGGATGACCTCGGTTTCCATCCGGTCGAGGACTCGGTCCATATCCATGACCTGCAGGCGACTATTTTGCACCTGCTCGGATTGGACCACACCCGTCTCACGTACCGCTTTCAGGGCCGCGATTTTCGTTTGACGGATGTCCACGGTGACGTCGTCCGAGGGCTCTTGGCTTGAAACGCGACGGCCTTGGGCATGGCGGTCGATGGCTTTGTATTTTTCCGGCCCGCTTGTCGGCGTGGCCCGTTTTGGCCCATCATGGAGCCTTGCGCGGTGTCTGTCGCGCCCCAGCCGTCGACCGATTGTCAGGGGAATCCACATGGCCCAGTACGACCGATGCGTCATCGATCCCGCTTCTTTTCCCGTTTGGGAGGCCCCCGACGGTTCGCGTCGGGTGCAGAGTCTGATCTCGTCAGAGAGCTGTGGCGGAGAGGACATGGCGGCCGGCCTGTGGTGGTTGAAACCAGGGGAAGAGTGTGAAACCGACATCCATCCCGATGCTGCGGAGATTTATTACGTCGTCAGTGGCGCCGGGGTGCTGCGTCTGGGGGACGAAAAATACAACGTTCGCCAGGGGATGACGGTCTACATCCCGATCGGTGTCGAGCATCAGACTTTCAACAACGGCGACGAGGATCTCTGCTACTACTGGGCCTTCGCGCCCCCGCCCAGCGGGCCGTCGAAAGCGGAAGAACAGGGTTGGAAGAAGTTGTAAACGGCTCCCATGTTTTCCAGCTGACGTTCGGTGCATCGGATGACCGACCCGCGTTGGGTGCGGCGCTGGTTCCGGTCGGGTACGATGTGATGCGGATCGCGCTTACGCGAGGATTATTGCGTGGGCTGGTTTCGAGTCGCACTCCAAAACGGGCATAGAATCATGCGGGCGTTCCCTTTGACCGAGCGGTTTTTCCCGGTGTTGATATTGGTTTGCATGTTGCTCCCCGCGCGGCGCGCAGCGGCGGACGCCGGGCTGCTGCGGTCTCCAAAACCGCGAGGAAAGACCCGCATCGTCTATATCGCCGACGCCAACAGCGATACCCGAAGTGTCTTGCCGGACCGCCCCACGGCGGCGCACCTTCGTGGTTATGTCGATGACCTGGCCTTGGGGGGCGTGGATATCTACGGGCAGGACGTCTTTCAGAAACAGGGGGTCGGCTGGTTCTGGCCGGAGCATCCCGATCACGCGCATTTTGCCGGCCCAGTCGATAACATCGACCGCTCCGATGGTCCGCCGATCAAGATCGTCATCGAGCGGTGTCACCAGCGCGGGATGAAGTTCCTGGCCGTGTTTCGCATGGCCGATCGCCATGGGGGAGGCCAACAGGGTCTGATCGCAAAACGAGAGGACCTGTGGAATCCCGATTTTGGCGACGCCGCGATGGACTACACGCACGACGCAATTCGCGACTGGGTCTTCGCGCTGATCGAGGAGGTTCTCCGCCGCTTCGACGTGGACGGGATTGAATTTACCTACACACGCTGGATGCACTGTTTTCCGAGGGGCGCGGCGCGCGACAGCCATCCCATCATGACCCGGTTTCTGGATCGCGTGAGGAACAAACTGGACGCTGTCGGAACAGCGAAGGGCCGCCGATTATTGCTCGGGGTTCGCGTGCCTCAGACGCTCAAAGAGTGCCATGCGCTGGGCTATGACATTCCGACCTGGGTGGAGCGAGAACTGGTCGATTATGTGTCACCCTGTGATTTCTTTTACACCGATTTCAATGCCTCGTACGAGGAGTTCGCGGCGCTGACGAGGAAATCAGACTGCAAGTTGTACCCCGCGGTTCACCCCGTTACCTGTCGGGGTGACAACATCGGTATCCTCGGACCACGTAACTACCGGGCGGCGGCGCGGAACATGTACGCGGCCGGCGCCGATGGCATCTCGCAATTCAACTATCAGTACCACTTCGGTCGCCGGCGAGGCGGTTATCCCTGGCCGGAGGGTAACTACCCTGCGGCGCTGACCTGGCTGCGCCAACTGCGCGGCACGGGTGCGTTCGACGGGTTCCCGAGACATTACCTGTTCCTGCCACTCTGGGCTGTCGATTCGCCGTCGGGCTTTGCCAAGAACGACCGGATTGTGTTGAAACGCGCCCAGGGCGACTCGGGAAGCTACCGCTTCCGCGTCGCCGAGGATCTCCGCCAAGGCGGTGTACGGGCGGAACTAATCGTACGCGCGGCGCATGTCACGGAGGGGGACCGATTGAGTTTTGCGATCAATGGCAAGGCGATTCCCTCCGGCGAGATCAAAACGATCTTTCATCGACAGGGTCGCCCCGCGTCGTATGGTCGCCCGCTGGGACCCCATCGGAGTTTTATGATTGGGTTGACCTCGGAGTTGATACGGTTCGGTGACAATCGTCTGCAGGTCACGGTCGCGCAGCCGGCCGGTGAGGGCGCGGACGAGATCGTGATCGACGAGTTGGAGGTGACGGTCGTACCACCCGCCACGAACGTCCGTTAGTCACCGCACGAAGTGGCGGTGCTGGTGTTGCTCAACCGGATTGGCAGACACGCCGGCGTCGCCACAACCCGCCGTTGTGGTGTGTCGAGATCCGCTACAGCGGTGTGATCCACTCGGGCCGAATCTCTAGTCCAAAACCGGGCGCGTCGCGCGGAACCACCTGCCCGTCGACCGGCGTCGCCGTGCCTGGAATGCGATCGACTTCGTCCAGACCGACGCCGGGATCGGACGCCAGCCAGAATTCGGCCAGTAGTGATTGAGGCATGGCCAGCGCGAAGTGCTGTCCAAAGGGGGTGGAACCGGCCAGGTGCGGACTGGTTGGAATGCCGGCCGCTTCCGCGAGCGTATAAATCTTGAGCGCTTCGGATAGTCCGCCGCACCAACAGAGATCGGGTTGGACGACGTCGACGCAGCGGGCTTCGATTAATTTGAGGAAGCCGCGGCGGCCATGGTGGTCCTCGCCGGTGGCAATCGGCATCCAGGGGACCGCCTGCTTCAGTTCGATGTGGCCGCGCAGGTCGTTGGGCATCAGAGGTTCTTCCAGCCAGCGGAGTCGATACGGTTTGAGACGCTCGGCGACCTGGATGGCGAAGGCGACGTCGTACGCCATGACAGGGTTTAGCATCAAGTCGGCGTCTGGACCAACCGTTTCCCGCGCCTGGGCGACTTTGTCTTCCAATTGGTTCAAGCCGGCGGTACCCGATTCGGCGTGTACCGGATTACTGATCTTGAAGGCCGTGAAGCCCAATTCGATCGCCCAGTCGAGGTCATCGGTGGTCGCGTACAGGGGAATGGCTTCGCGGCAAGGGCCTCCCAACAGGCGATAGACCGGTTGCTCCAGTAGTTTTCCCTTCAGATCCCAGAGCGCCAGGTCGATCGCGCTCTGAGCGATGACCGCATGGCCTTCGTCCCCCAGGCGTTGGATGGTCCGCCACATCAGGTCGTTGAGGAACTCGGTCGCCAAGCAATCGCGCCCCGTCAGGAGCGGCCGGTAAACCTGTTCGATTGTCGATCTTGCCACGCTGCCGAAGCCGCAGCGTCCCAGCCCCCAGTTGCCGTTCTCGACGGTGATCTGGATCCAGAGGGGTGTTTCGTCCATCCCCGGAATGGGGTCCGCGGGTTGTGAGAATTCCGGGTACTTACTGATCGGAAATGCCCGCCGCGTATCGGCGATCCATGAGCGGCGGCGGGCCGTGGATCGCGTCGGCACCCGCGGTACCTCGATCGCAACGACACGGATGTCTGTGATCTTCATGGTCCGGCCGTGCGGAGTGGGCGGGATCTACCGAGGACGATCTCGCTGGCCAACCCAGATCCGCGATCGGTTGCGGCGCGGGCCTGGCGGGAGAGGACAATGTAGTACCGACCTGATCGGTTTGAAACCCGAGACAATTGCCGCCGGCTCGCCGCTCCGACCACCGGCAGCGACGCGCGAGCGGTCTCGGCCGGACGTGGTATAACAGGGTGCGCATCGAACCGCGCGCAGCAGAGCGCACCCCAGCGGCCTTTTCAATCGAGAGAGTGAGCGATGCCCAGTCGACTGCAATCGCCAGTGATCACCGCGCGGGCCAAAGTCTGGTTGGAGGCCAATGGTGAGTACGTCTTCGGCCTGGGGATTGGCAACATCCTCAAGGCGGTCGATCAGGAAGGATCGATCAAGGCAGCCGCGGAGGTTGTCGGCAAGAGCTACCGTCACATCTGGACACGGATCAAGGAGACAGAACGGGCTTTGGGGCTTTCCCTTGTCGAAACGACGGTCGGGGGTCATCAGCCACGGCGCAGCGAACTGACGCGCGAGGCGCAGGCGCTGGTCCGAAAATTTGACCGCTTGCACCGCCGCGTTCACCAACTGGTCGAAAAGGAATCGTCTTCGATGCTCAGAGCGATTGGCGATTCGCGCGAGACAACGGCGCCTTAAGCGGCACCTTGCAGACGCCTCTTGTCGGGCCTATCATAGTCAAATTGCATCGCTTTGCCATTTGGCTCGCGTGAGATGTTTTGACACGAAAACACCTCGCGTGGGAAACCAACCGAGGTGAGAGCCCATGCGTAACGCTGCCGCGAGGGTGCGACCGTCCAACGGTCGCTCTGCGCTCGTACTTGCAGCCGGTTGGTGTCTGATCTCGGGGTGTGCTCGGGAGGTCGAGCAGCCTGTAGTAGCCGGTTTACAGCGCGGGACGGCGGCCGCGGTACTTCGTCTCGCGACGACGACCAGCACCCGCGATTCGGGCTTATTGGACGCGCTGTTGCCCGGTTTTGAAACGGCCCACCGCTGTCGGGTTGATGTGATTGCCGTCGGTACGGGCGCTGCACTGCGGCTCGGTGAAGCGGGGGATGTGGACGTGTTGCTGGTGCACGCCCGCCAGGCAGAGCTGGCTTTCATGAACGGCCAGCACGGCACCCGTCACGAGGAGTTCATGTATAACGGGTTCGCGCTGCTGGGTCCCGAGAACGACCCGGCCGAGATCCGCGACGTGCCTCCGTCCGAGGCACTGAANCGGATTGCTGCCGGAAAACGCGCNTTTTTTTCTCGCGGTGACGATAGCGGAACACACCAGCGAGAGGTCCTGCTGTGGAAGCAGGCAGGGGGCCGTCGGGAGTGGGGTGGCTATCTGGAGGTGGGCCAGGGGATGGGGCCGACGTTGCTGATGGCCGACCAGAAGCGGGGTTATACGTTGGCCGATATGGGGACCTATCTGAAATTCAAAGAGAAGATTGACCTGGTGCCACTCGTGGTGGGTGCCGAGAGCCTGCGCAATCCTTATGCGGCGGTCGTCGTCAACGCCCGCAAGCACGAGGCGATCAACGCTCGGCTCGCCGGCGCGCTGGTCGACTATTTGATCTCCCCGGAAACGCAGCGGCGAATCGCGGCTTACCGGATTGCCGGACGCCCGCTGTTCACCCCCACCCGCTTGGACGACGCACGTTGAGGCAGATGCCCGATGCAGCTTCTCTGGGACGGTTTGATCGGAGCGCTGCAATTGCTCGTCGATCGCGATCCACTGGTGCTTGGCGCGGCCTGGCGGAGTCTGTGGATATCGGGCCTGGCAGTCGGTTTGGCGGGTGGCCTCGGGATTCCGCTCGGTCTGCTGCTGGCCCAAAGCCGTTTTGTGGGCCGGTCGCTGTGCGTGCTGTTGTTTCGAGCCGGGATGAGTATTCCCACCGTGCTCATCGGGCTGGTTTGCTATGCCCTGTTCTCGCGCCGCGGTCCGCTCGGCGGCCTGGATTTACTCTACACACCGTGGGGAATTCTGGCGGGTGAATGCGCGTTGGCGCTGCCGATTATTGTCACCTGGACGCATCGCGCCCTGTGCGGCCTCGATCGCCGCGCGGCAGAAACCGCCTGGACTCTCGGCGCGAGTCGAATGCGGCGGGGCTGGCTACTGCTCTCGGAGGCGCGAGTGGGAATTGCCCTGGCGCTATTGACCGCTTTTGCACGCTGTCTGACCGAGTTGGGGATCGCCATGATGATCGGCGGCAACGTCAAGTATCGAACGCGCACCCTGACGACCGCAACCGCGCTGGAAACGGCCCGCGGAGAATTCGATCGCGGGGTGGCGATGAGTACGATTCTATTGCTGGTGGCAGTCGTCGTGACGGTCCTCCACGCCGGGCTCGACCGTGGGGAAAAGGAGGCCTGAGGCCGTGCTCCAGATCCGAAACCTAAGAGTCGAAAGGGGCGGCCAGACGATTTGCGAACTCCCCGAGTTGCGGGTTGAGGGTGGCGANCGTGTCTGTGTGGTCGGCCCCAATGGCAGCGGCAAAACGACGCTGCTGCGCGTGGTCGGTGGTTTGGACCGCGAGTTTCATGGAGAGTGCCGCGCCGACGTGCCATTTCGCGATCGGGTGTACCTGCACCAGTCTCCCTACCTGTTTCGAGGGTCGGTCCTGGCGAATGTCCTGTTTGGCTCGGCGGCTCGTAAGATCGCTCGACCGCAACGGATTTCGGCCGCCCGCGCGTGGCTGGATCGACTCGGCGTGGGGCACCTCATCGATCGCCGCTGTGGNCATCTTTCCGGGGGAGAGCAGCGACGCGTTGCCCTGGCGCGGGCCTTTGCGACCGGTGCCGACCTGTTGTTGCTCGATGAGCCGTTTGCGGATCTGGATCAAGCGGGCATCGATTGCGTGTGCGCCGCGATCGCGGCGCTGTCCCACGCGACGTTGTTGATCTCGTCACCGGGACCGCTTCCCGAGGCGTTCGAGTCGCGTGTTCTCTACCTCGATCGACCGCAGTAGGGTTATCGAGACGTGGCGTCACGAGGCGTGCGGCCAGCCGACGAAACACCGCGCTCTGCGTCTCCTCGTTAGCCACTCTCCTCCGCGGGGTCTTCGTCCGCCGTAGGTTTGAGCCGGTCTGTTTCCTGCAGCGCCCGCCGCAGGACAAACTCGATTTGACCATTGACACTGCGCAGCTCGTCGCGGGCCCATCGTTTCATCGCTTCGAGGACCTGTGGATCGGTTCGTAGCAGGAATGCGTTGCGTTTGCTCACAAATCAGCGTTCTGATTATAGGAGGTACGTTTTGTTGTGGGGGCACCTGACGGTCTACTGGTACAGGCTGCCGGTATTGATTACCGGTTGCGTGTGTCGATCACCACACAACACCACCAGCAGATTGGAGACCATGGCGGCCTTCCGTTCTTCATCCAGATCGAGAATATTGTTTTCCGCCAGGCGATCGAGCGCCATGCGGACCATGCCGACGGCTCCGTCAACGATCCGGGTGCGGGCCGCGACCACGGCCTGCGCCTGTTGCCGCTGCAGCATGGCAGCTGCGATTTCGGGCGCGTACGCCAGATGACTGATGCGCGACTCGAGTACCTCTACACCGGCTTTATCCAAACGCTCCTGGATGTCGTGTGCCAACTGTTCGCAAACATCGTCCGTATTGCCACGCAATGAAATTTCGGTGTCTTCGCTATCGTAAGGATGGCGGCTGGCGAGATTGCGCAGCGCCGATTCGCTCTGCACGGCGACGAAGTCCTCGTAGTCGTCGACCTCGAACANGGCTTCTGCCGTATTGACCACTTTCCAGACAACGACGGCCGAAATTTCGATCGGATTGCCATCCCGGTCGTTGACTTTGGAGGGCTTGCCCGCAGTGCGCGACTTCTGNTGGATCGTCTTGCCCGTAACGTCCTTCTGTTCGGGAGTACTGATCGATCCGGTTTCGAAGTTGCGAATCCGCAAGGACAACTTGCCTTTGGAGAAGAACGGGTTGACCCAGTAGAAACCCGATTGGCGGGTGGTACCCCGGTAGACCCCAAACAACAGGAACACGCGGCAGGCGTTGGGTGCGATCGCCTGGAACCCGAACAAGCCGACGACAAACAGCAGGATGGAGAGGACGAGTAACAGAACCGCCAGAGGGGTGGTTCCCAAAGGGCCGAGGGAAAAGATGAACTGGACGATGCCGGCAATCAGTGTCCCCGGCAGAAGTACGACGAACGGCCAGCCCGAACGTGGGTGATAGTGTTGTTCTTCAATGGGTGTTTGCGACATGGTTTAAGCCTCCTTTTGCCCCTGAGAAAGACAGTAATATCTATATGATATCANTTTGATATAACAGGTCAAGAGCGCAACCGTAGGCGGTGGTCAGGTGCCCAATCCTGCGTCGATGCGCCGCTATGGCCGGTCGACGGCGGCCCTTAGAATGACGTGCCTCCCGCGTCGGGATCACCCCGCTTGGACTTCGCCAACCCACCAGACCGTGTACCGCCATGAACCCGCTTTCACGTCGCCAGTTGCTCCAGCAGTCGGGTGCGCTCTGTGGCACCGCCGCGGCGCTGGTCCATTTGCCACTGGCCGACCGGTTGGACGCCGCCAGCCCGTCGGGCAAACTCAAGGTCGTGGTGGCCGGTGGCCATCCGGACGATCCGGAAACCGGTTGCGGGGGTACGATCGCGCGCTACGCCGATCTGGGACATGAAGTGGTGTCGCTCTACCTGACGCGTGGTGAGGCGGGTGTGGCCGGAAAATCGCACCAGGAAGCGGCCCAGATCCGCACCGCCGAATGCCAGCGGGCCTGCGCCATCCTCGGGTGTCGGCCACTCTTCGCGGGGCAAGTCGATGGCGCCACCCAGGTCGATCCGGCGCGGTATCAGGAGTTTCGTGGGCTGCTGGCCAAGGAACACCCCGACGTGGTGTTTACCCACTGGCCGATCGACGCGCACCGTGACCATCGGGCGGTGTCACTGNTGGTNTNTGACGCCTGGCTGGCGGCTGGGAAAGGCTTTGCGCTGTACTACTTCGAAGTCATGTCCGGTGTGCAGACCTCGCATTTCGATGCNACCGATTACGTCGATATCACGGCCACCGAACCGCGGAAGCGGGACGCNACGATGGCACACGCCAGCCAGAACCCGGCCGGCATGTACGCGCACCANGACAAGATGAACCGGTTTCGCGGNCTCGAGTGTGGTCGCAAGTTCGCCGANGCGTTTATTCGCCACCAGCAGAGCGCAGTGGTTGCGACCCCCTGAGACGTCTCCCTTTGGTCAGCGCGTTTCGGTGCGATCGTCGCGATCGACCGTATCGGGCTCATCTCCGTGAGCCGGCGGTAGCGACTTGTCCGACGAGGACGAGACGCAGAGGTCGACAATCCAGGCGGCGGGAATCGCGGACCGGATCGCTTGTCGGGCCAGGTTTAGCCAACAGGCAGCGCCGTCGATGACCCGCCGATCGGCGGAGGCGACCGCCTGGCCGCAGCGGATCAACTCCGCGTCGGGNTCCCGGACTAGGTCCACCCGCCACCGCCAGCCCTGTTTCTCGGCGCAATCGTCGAGCAGCCGTTTCAACCGCCCGCTGTTGGAGACCGGCTGATCCAACAACCAGTAACAGGTTGACAGATTCCACCGCGCCAGGAGGTTGCCCAAGATCTCGATGGCGGGGAGCGTTTCGGTGACTTTTCGATAGCTGCCGTGCATACTGGCCATGTCGCGGTAGCAGCCGTCCTGGGCGTGCAGAATCACACCACCGGAGAGCGCGGCCTCCAGCGAGGTGATCACGTTGTAGCCGTCGATCCACAGCTCCTGACCCGTCAGGTCGTCCCCTGCTCGCCGGCGCTGCGTCCGCAGCGCCCCGACGTCGGCAGCACACGCCGAGCGGGAAATCGCCAGCCGCTGGCGCGCGCGCAGCACGTAGCGGTCGCCCACCAGTTTGAGCGCCGATCGCTCGGCGTACCCGCGCGTCAGCAGCCAGTTCAGATCGCCTATTGCGGATCGCAATGCGGGCAGTTGCCCGGCCGCGAACAGCGCGCGATCTTCGGGGTGCGGACCACGGTGTTTGCGTGTGTCGGGCAAAGCTTGGGGTTCCCAGTGTTCGTGGCGCGTGGAGTATCACGCATCGTGTATGGAACATACGAGTCGCTGGGACTTGCCGCAAATAGAATCACGACAGCGTGCGATTGCGGGTGGTCCCAGACGCACATCATGACGTGCGACGTGGGTCGCGCGGCGATCGGCTTCTGGTATCCTGATCGCCGGGAGTACGGGGCCGGGAATCTCTTCCGCGGATGGGACGTTCACGATGACAGATGGATCGCGGCATGGGGTATTCCAGTTCGTTTCGCCAGCGGCGCTGCTGGCGGTGCTACTCGGTTCCCCGCCCCTCTGGTCCGCCGTGAAACCGAACGTGGTGGTGTTCCTGGCCGACGATCAGGGCTGGGGTGATCTCAGCCTGCACGGCAACCGGAATCTCGCGACCCCGCGCATCGACCGGCTGGCCGGTCAAGGCGCTCGTTTCGATCGTTTCTTCGTCTGTCCCGTCTGTTCCCCCACCCGCGCTGAATTCCTGACCGGCCGGTACCACCCGCGCAGCGGCGTTTACAGCACCTCCGCTGGCGGAGAACGAATGGACCTGGATGAGCGGACGGTGGCCGATACGTTCCGGGCCGCCGGCTACGCGACGGCCGCTTTTGGTAAGTGGCACAACGGGATGCAGTACCCCTACCACCCCAACGGCCGCGGATTCGACGAGTATTATGGATTTTGCTCAGGGCACTGGGGGAATTATTTCGACCCGGTCCTGGAACACAACGGTCGGTTGGTGAAGGGTCAGGGGTTTGTGATCGATGACTTTACCACCCGCGCAATCCGGTTCATCGAGGAGCACCGTCGGCGACCGTTCTTTGTCTACCTGCCATTCAACACGCCGCACTCGCCGATGCAGGTGCCCGATCGCTGGTGGGACAAGTTCCGGGACAAACCGTTGGAAATGCACCATCGTGACCCGCCGCGGGAGGACATCGGGCACGTCCGCGCCGCGCTGGCGATGTGCGAGAACATCGATTTCAATGTTGGACGGCTTCTCGACCACCTCGATGCGCTGCAGCTGTCCGACAATACGATCGTAGTCTACTTTTCGGACAACGGACCCAACGGGTTTCGCTTCAACGGCGATATGCGCGGCCGCAAGGGATCGACCGATGAAGGGGGAGTACGTTCACCCTTGTTTATCCGCTGGCCGGGGCGCATCGAGGCGGGGCGTGAGGTCCGCCAGATTGCGGGGGCGATCGACCTGTTGCCGACGCTCGCCGAGTTGACGGGTATTCCGGTGGCCAGCGAGAAACCACTGGATGGAGTCAGTCTGAAACGCCTGCTGATGGACGACGGCAACGATTGGCCAGAGCGGATGTTGTTTTCCTATTGGCGAGGGCGCGTCAGTGTGCGGACCCAGCAATTCCGACTGGACCACCAGGGCAGGCTCTACGATATG
>PADE01000173.1 GCA_002702965.1 Planctomycetaceae bacterium | reverse complement strand
CGGGGTCTGCTCGACGAGACGCTGGTGCTGTGGATGGGTGAATTTGGGCGGACGCCCAAGATCAACAAGAACGAAAGCCGTGACCACTGGCCCCAGTGCTACACCGTTTTACTGGCCGGTGGCGGCGTCAAAGGGGGTTATACATACGGATCATCGGACGCCCACGGCATGTACCCGGACGAAAACGCCGTGAAACCGGAAGACCTGGCGGCGACGCTGTACTACCTGATGGGCATTCCACCCGACACCGAGATTCGCGACCGCAGCGACCGCCCACTGGCGATCGCCGGCAACCCCGTGCTGGACGTGATCGCCTGAACACAAACGCCCAAACCGGCGTCACGACTTAGGCACCACAGCCCGCGGGTAATCTAGCAGGGAACCTCGCCGCGGTGCCGCTCAAAGGTGGTGATCTTGTCCTCGTGTGTCAGCGTCAGCCCAATGTCGTCCAGCCCCTCAAGCAGGCACTGACGCCGAAACGCGTCGACTTCAAACGACAGTTCCAGGCCTTGCGAATCGGTGATCGCGCTTTGCGCGAGATCCACCGTCAATCGGTAGCCAGGTTGCGCAGAGGTGTTTTGGAACAACTTCTCAACGTCTGCGTCGGCAAGCGAGATCGGCAATACGCCGTTCTTGAAACAGTTGTTGAAAAAGATGTCGGCGAACGAGGGGGCGATGACGACTTGGAACCCGTAGTCCTCCAGCGCCCACACCGCGTGCTCCCGACTGCTTCCACAGCCAAAATTGTGCCGTGCAACGAGCACCGACGCTCCATGGAAATCGGGCCGATTCAACTCAAACTTGGGGTTCTCGCTGGAGTCGTCGAGATACCGCCAATCGTAGAACAAGAATTCGCCAAAACCGGTTCGCTCAATTCGCTTGAGAAACTGCTTGGGAATAATCTGGTCGGTGTCGACGTTAATCCGATCCAGGGTGGCGACGAGGCCCGTGTGTTGTGTAAATGGCTGCATGAAGATTTAAACACCAATCGAGAAACCTCTTCCGCGACACGCAACCGCTGCCGGGTGTGACGCACGGAAAACGGGTCGTCAACAGACGGCGGCCCGGCAGACCTAGGCCCACCCGACGCACCGCGTACGGGTGATTGTAACCGGCGGCCATTCCCGACTGAAGCAGCCCGCAGCCGTTCGCGCGAGCGCTTCCAGCGACGCTAAAACACGGCACCGACCGCGACTCAACGAAACCGCCAAATCGGGGGTGCACAAATCGGGTTACCCCGTCAACTCAATGGGGCGGACTACGACGCGGTTTCCCTGGATGGTGAGGATGCGAACCTGCGTTCCCGATTCGACGAATTCTCCTTCGGTCACTACATCGATTGTCTGTTGACCCACCATTACTTTGCCGCCGGGGCGCAGTGGCGAGATCGTGACACCGCAATCCCCAATTTGCAACGGGGGCCAGGCTGGACTTTCCGGGCCGCCACCGACCAGCTGGCCGACTGCTGGATCGAATGGCGGAGGCTCGGTGACGAATCGACCAAGCACGGGAATACGACCCGTATAGTGCGTCACCAGACCCAAGAATACGACCACGACCGCGCCCGTGCCGAACAGCAGCAGCAACGAGTTCACCGGGGTGCCGGGGGCCAAACCATCCATCGGCCGATAATCCTGATTGGCCAGGATCAGAGCCGACACCATTAAGAGCAGTCCCGACACGCCGGCGATACCCACTCCTGGGATCACCAACACTTCGGCTATTAAGAACAACAACCCGGCCACAAACAAAACCACCTCCAACCATCCCGACGTCCCCCCCAGAAAACGGCTCCAAAAAAACAACCCAAAACACAGTCCGGCGAGCAAGCCTCCGATGCTGATGCCCGGAGCGCTCAACTCAACCAGCAGCGCCACCAACCCCACCACAAAGAGAAGTCCGGTCACCCATGGGTTGTTGAGGATCAATACGGCCACGTCGACCGCGCGGATCTGAAGCTCCAAGAAATCCGTGTCTAGATGGAAGCGGTCAATGAGATCGAGGCGGTCCATGGCCAGGCCTTCGGAGAGCTTCAATTCCATCGCTCGACGCCCGTTAAGGGTCAGAAACAGCTCTTGCCTGGATTCTGGGATCAGTGGCCCCCGCTCCCATAACCCGACGCCACCTTTCGCCTGAAGGTCGGGTTGAGACATCAAACGCAGCTCTCCGGTTTGCCGATGGGTGCACTGATAGACTTCCAGCTTGGCATCCACCATCGCCGCCGCCAGGGCTTCCGGGCGGCCCGTCGCCGACGCCAATTTGCGGATTTCCGCCACCAATATGCTGCGGATTTTTTCCGGCGCATGGCGAAATAGGCTGTCCTCAGCCTGGTAGATAGGCCCCGCATCCCCGATCAGCGCCGCAGGTGCCATGAGAATCTCATCGCAACCCAGCGCCATGATCGCGGCCCCGCTAATCGCCTGTTTGCGCACGAAGGCAACCGTCCGGGCCCAATCCACAGACAATAGACGATTGGCCACTTCGAGGCTCGAGTGCACCTCACCGCCCGGACTATCGATTTCGACGATCAGTAGGTCGGCCCCGGCCGCCTGTGCACGACCGAGTTGGCGATAAAAGAGGTGCGCCGAATGCGGAAAAATCGGTCCCTCGAATCGAATCCACGCTGCCTTGTTGTACCGCACTGTGGGTTCGGCGGCTCGAATCGCGGCAGACCCGCAGCCACTCTCCCACGGGCCGGCTACCGACAGCGTGACGAGTCCGATCGCGAATTCTCGCAACGAGCGGGAAAAACCTTGATTGCGAAACATCATATCGGTCCTCAAGCCAGCCGGCACCCCAATCCCCTGATCCTAAGAACCGCCGCCGCGGGGGTCAATTCCGTGCGAAAACGTCCGCCCGCGGGTCCGATCTTGTAGATGCCCATGCGGCCAACACCAGATAGAATATCAAAGGTATCGACTAGCCCTAACTTCTCCGCTTCCACCACCGCTGTGCCATGCCCGTTTCACGGATGCTGCTGACGGTCCTGTTGCTGACGCCCTGTTTGATCTCACCAGTGGCCGGCCGTGATCCCGACCGGGCGTTCCCAGCTGCGGTCCAGTCGTTGCTGGAGCGGCGCTGTCTCCGCTGTCACAACGAGCGCGAACCGAAGGGGCAATTGTCACTGGCGCAGTTCGCCTCGGCGCGCCGCGGAGGAGAAAATGGTCCGGCGATTGTTCCCCTCATGCCAGCCGAGAGCCTGCTGCTGGACTACGTCAGCGGCGAGCAACCTGAAATGCCCAAAGAGGGCCGCCGGCTATCCGCAGCGGAAATCGCCACGCTCCGTGACTGGATCGCCGATGGTGCACCCTGGCCCGACGAAACGATTCTGGTCGATCGAGATCTACCCGACCTGAATTGGTGGTCGTTGCAACCCCTCCACCAACCACCCCTTCCTCGGCCTGCACCCGCCGCAGCGGGCCGGTTGCGAACCCCGATCGATTCCTTCGTCCTCGCGGAGCTCAGCCGTCACGGCTTGGCATTCTCTCCCGAAGCCGATCGGAGGATATTGATTCGACGTGTCTATTTCGACCTGATCGGTCTACCGCCGACAACCCAGGCCATCGCCCGATTTGTCAGCGACCCCGATCCGCACGCCTACGAAAAATTGCTCGATCGCCTACTCGCTTCTCCACGCTACGGGGAGCGCTGGTCGCGGCATTGGCTCGACCTGGTGCACTACGGGGATACGCACGGATACGACAAGGACAAACCGCGTCCCAATGCCTGGCCGTATCGGGATTACGTCATCTCGGCTTTCAATGCGGACAAACCGTATCAGCGATTTGTCCGCGAGCAGTTGGCGGGCGATGTGCTCTGGCCCGATACATCAGAGGCGATAGTCGCGACTGGGTTTCTGGCAGCCGGACCTTGGGATTTTATCGGTCATGCCGAAGTACCAGAAACCAAGATCGACGGTCAGATCGCCAGGCACTTGGACCGTGATGACATGGTGGCTACCACGATGTCGACGTTTCTGAGTACGACCGTGCAATGCGCACAATGCCACCACCACAAATTCGACCCGATTTCGCAGGACGACTACTACAGCCTTCAAGCGGTATTCGCCGCGCTGGACCGCGCCGATCGGCCCTATGATCCCGGTCCCGGCACGGCACATCGACGCGTGCAACTGACCGCCCGACAACGTGATCTGGAAGCTGCCCAGAAGTCGCTACAGGCGCAGATCGAACAGAAAAAAACAGACGCCATTCGGGCGCTCGAAAAGAAGCACAAAGAGCTGCACGACCGCGCTCAGAACGAGTCCGGGAGTGACCGACCGCGGAGCGCCGCGGCGATGGGCTATCACAGCCAAGTCGCTCGATCGCCTACAACCATCAAGTGGGTTCAGGTCGATCTGGGCCGGCCCGTCCCACTCGATCACGTGCTGCTGTTTGGGGCTGACGAGTACGGTTGGTCGGACTTCGGATTCCCACACCGCTTCAAGATCGAAGTGGCCAACAACGAGGCCTTCCAGCAGCCACGGGTACTCGCCGACCACACCGCAGTCGCCGGCCCCCGCCCGGGTGCCCGGGGGTTGCGGTTCGCTGGCCAGGGACACTCCGCTCGTTTCCTGCGCGTCACCGCCACCGGACTCTGGAATCGCCGACGGCAAGGAAAACCCAACACCGAAGACTGGATTTTCGCGTTGGGCGAACTGGCCGTGCTCAGCGAGGGTCAGCTGGTGACGATCCACCGGGTCACCGCGCACGACAGTATCGAATCACCCCCCGCCTGGAGCCGCCAGAATCTAGTCGACGGCATCTACGGAAAATTCGACCTGGCCGATCTGGCTGAAATCGAACATGGCCCAACCAGCCCTTCCAACGGCTACCACAGCCGCATGGCCTCCGCAGCCGATACCTCCAAGTGGGTACAGGTCGATCTGGGTGCAGCGCATGACTTGGAGCGAATCGAACTGGTCCCGGCCCGACCGACCGACTGGAAAGATACTCCCGGATTCGGTTTCCCGGTGCGCTTTCGTCTCGAGGCGGACGACGACCCGGCGTTCACTGCCCCACAATTGATCAGCGACCAGCAGCAGCGCGATGTTCCCAATCCAGGAAATCGTCCCGTAGTGTTCGACCCGCGAGGTCTGAAAGCTCGCTACGTGCGCCTCAGCGCCACGCGACTGTGGGATCGGGGCGGGAAACAGCATGCGTTGGCGGTGGCCGAGATCATCGCGTGGTCAGGTGGTGTCAACGTCGCCAAAGGGGCGCCCGTTACCGCCCTGGATTCGATCGATACGGGGCGCTGGCACCGGAAATTCGCAACCGATGGCTTTACCAGCCGGACTCCGTTGCTGTCCGCAGCCGAGACCCTGCTGACTCGTACCGCTGCCAGCCAGGTGCGAAACGAGCTACAAGCGTTGACGCGGCAACTGGCAAAACGGCTCGACGCGCTACTGACACCGGCGCTCCGCCGTCAGCGCGATCGACTGCAGTCGGAATTGGCAGAAGTCGCCGCCGCACAACAGGCACTCCCGACGCCACAAATGGTGTACGCGGGCACGGTCCATCGGGGTAGCGGCGCTTTTCGCGGTACCGGGCACAACGGGGGCAAACCTCGTGAAATCCGGGTGCTGTCGCGGGGGGACATTACCCGTCCGGGCCAACTCGTCGGACCGGGCACGCTGGCATTCATGAAACACCTTCCATCGCGGTTTTCGCTGGCGCCAGACCACGCCGAAGGAGAACGCCGCATCGCGCTGGCCGAGTGGATCACCCATCCCCAGAATCCGCTCGTGTGGCGGTCGATCGCCAATCGTGTCTGGCAATACCACTTCGGACGCGGCATCGTCGATACACCCAATGACCTGGGCCGTATGGGGGGAGAGCCCTCACACCCCCGATTACTCGACTGGCTGGCCGTCGAAATGCGCGACCACGGGCAGTCGATCAAACGGTTGCATTGGCTGATCTGCAACAGCACTGTTTATCGGCAGACGTCGGACCGCAATCCGCGGGGGCTGCAAACCGACAGTGAGAATCTCTACCTGTGGCGGATGAACCGCCGCAAGTTGGAAGCAGAGGCAATCCGCGACACGGTGCTGTGGGTCGCGGGGCGGTTGAACCAACAAATGGGCGGACCCGGATTTCGCGATTTTGTCCTGGAGAAGCCTGAACACTCGCCACATTACGAGTACCACAAGTACGACCCCCAGAATCCGGCCGCGCACCGCCGCGCCGTCTATCGTTTTCTAGTCCGTTCGCAGCCACAACCGTTCATGGACACACTCGATTGCGCGGACCCGTCGCTGCGGGTCGACAAACGCAATGAAACGTTAACCGCGCTGCAAGCGCTGGCCCTCTTAAACAACAAGTTCATGGTCCAGATGAGCCATGAGTTTGCCCAGGATCTGTCGATCCACCACAACGGCACCGCAGCGCAGGTCACCACGGCGGTGCAGCGCGCATTGGGCCGGGAAATTCGTCGCGAGGAGCGCGCGGCGTTGACCGCCTACGCCCGGCAACACGGCCTGGCCAATGCCTGTCGTTTGCTCTTTAACCTGAGCGAATTCACTTTTGTTGATTAGATCGAGACAACGAGGATCTCGCCATGCGGCCACCCCTACATCCAGCAATCGCGTCGGAGCCCCTTTCGCGGCGCGGACTGCTTTCGCAGGTGGGACAAGGTTTTGGCAGTCTGGCGCTGGCTGGGTGGCTGCACCAATCTTCAGCGGCGAGCGTCACACCGGGGACCGGAGCCTCGATGCCATCGCTCAACTACCCGGCCCGCGCCAAGCGCGTAATCCAGCTTTTCATGGGGGGCGCGGCCAGCCACCTCGATCTGTGGGACTACAAACCGGCACTGGAAAAAAATCACGGTAAGCCGTCCGACTTCGGCGAACATGTCGAGGCGTTCCAGAACGGACTGGGGCCCTGGATGAAATCTCCATTTCGTTTTCGCCCCTACGGACAATCGGGAAAATACCTCAGTGACGCCGTGGCGCCGCTGGGAGCGTGTGTGGATGATATTGCCTTCGTCCATAACATGGTGGGAAAAACGGGGGTCCACAGCCAGGCAACGTATCTCCAGGCGACCGGTTTCCAGCAGCCCGGATTTCCGGGAATGGGCGCCTGGATCACCTACGCACTAGGCAGTCTGAATGAGAACCTGCCGGCGTTTGTCGTCCTCCCGGATCACCGTGGTTATGCCTCCAACGGTCCCAAGAACTGGCACGCTGCCTTTCTGCCGGCACATTCACAAGGCACGATCATTCGACCCGGTACGTCCAATCCGATCGCCGACCTGTTTCCTCCACCGGGTGGTTTCATCAATCGCGCCAGCGATCGAGCGGGTCTGGCACTGCTGGGGAAGCTCAATCGCCAGCACGCCTCCCAAAGGACCGACGATTCACGTCTGGACGCCCGTATCCGAACGTACGAACTGGCGGCACAAATGCAACTGAGCGCCCCCGATGCGCTCGATCTGTCGAATGAACCGAAACATATTCTGCGGATGTACGGACTGGAACATGGGCAGACCTCGTTTTCCAAGGAGATCAATCCCCGGGAGGAGACCGACTACTTTGGTCGCAAGTGCTTGGTCGCCCGACGCCTGCTCGAGCGAGGCGTTCGCTTCGTACAGATCTGGTCCGGGAATGACAACGGATTTCCACGTCGCAACTGGGATAGTCATGAGGACATCCGCCGCGATCACGGGCCGCTGGCGATGGGCATGGCGCACGGCACCGCAGCGCTGATCAAGGACCTCAAGCAACGTGGACTGCTCGAGGACACGATTCTACTGTGGACCACCGAATTTGGCCGGATGCCATCGACCCAGGGCACCAAGGGACGCGATCACAACCCATTCGTGTTCACCAACTGGTTGTGCGGAGGCGGCATCCGAGGGGGCATCTCCTACGGTCCCAGCGATGAGTGGGGGTACAAGCCGCTCGACCGCCAACAGCCCACCCAGGTCTACGACATCCACGCCACTATCCTGCGCTTGCTGGGAATCGACCACCGGCGGTTGACGGTTCGCCACAACGGCATCGACCGTCGGTTGACCGATGTACACGGCCAGGTGATACCCGAGTTGCTGGCCTAGTATTCGACTCCGAAGACCGCTGCTGACCCGAGACCTCCGGGGAACATGCGCGTCACACAGGGGGAGGGGGCGGGCCGTCTGCCGCATCACCGAAGTAGGCGTGCGCTACCCAGGACATCAGTTGAGCACACAGCAAGCCCGCCGGGGTACCGACGATGTTCCCCAGTACCCCCATCAGGATACCGACGGGAGCCAACGAGGGCTGAAACACACCGGCAACGACGGGCGTGGAAACAACACCCCCGATATTACCCTGGCTCCCAGTGACAAACAGGAACATCGGCGCACGCAATAAACAGGCAGCGACCACCAGGCAGGTTGCGTGGAACGCGACCCACACCACACCGACTGCCAGAAACAGGGGCGCTTCCAAGATCTGGTAGAGGTTGCCCGCGGCTCCCATGGTCGCGGTCATCAGGTACAAGCCACCGTAGGCAACCGCTGAAGCGCCCTCGTTTTCTAGGCGCCGGGCAGGTGTGAAGGACAGCCACAATCCGACAAACACCACACACAAAACCCCATACGTAAACTCCGAGAAAACCGACCCCCACTCAGGGATCTGACGGCCCAACCACATGCAACACCAACTGGCCACGAATCCGATCCCCAGCATCATGGCAAAGGACAGCAGCGTGAGGGGCACACTGTTCTCTTTCTGGTAGGTGGCCATCCGTAGATTCAACTCTTCGATAACCCTGCGATCAGCCCGATTCCAGCGATCGACGACCACCTGATAACCGCTGAGCGCAATCATCACCGACATCCACCCATAGCCGACCACCGAGTCGACAATAATCACCGGACTGAAGACCTCGGATGGACAGTTCACTCCCTCTTTGATGGCCATCATGTTGGAACCCCCGCCGATCCAGAAGCCGGCCAACGCGCCCAGCCCTTTCCAAGCCTGCGGATCCAACCACGATTGAAATAACGCCAGTGCCAGGGGCCCTCCAACGACAATTCCAAACGTCCCGGACAACAACATCGCACACGCTCTAGGCCCCAGACGGGCAATCGCTTTCAGGTCGGTGGACATCATTAAGAGCAGTAACGAACAAGGCAACAGGTTCTCCACGCATCAATCGTAAAAGGCGAACTGTCGGGCGTGATGCCCGTGGTGGTAAAGAACACGGGCACCAGGTAAATCCACACAATCGGCGGCAAATAACGAAACACAGACTTGCAGGCGGGAATGCGCGAGGCGCCAAACACCAGGGCCACAAAACCGCTGAAAAATACCAGCAGCGCCGTGGGATCTTCGATCAGCGGCACATTAGTCGCTTCGGTAGTCATCGAGTACCTTACGCCGAACTTGGTCGGCAAAGCGGTCGACACGAATGACCACGCGACGATGCACACCGCGCGCAATGCGCTCGTGTTCGTCGCGGGCCTCGACCTGGAACGTCGCCTGCCGACCCTGAACGTGAATCACCCGCGCCCGACAGGTCACCCGGGCACCCATCGGCGTCGCCGCCAGATGCTGAATGTCCACCTGGACCCCAACCGTCCGCTCGTCGGGGTCGAGAACCTCCTGCACCGCGGTCAGCGCCGCCTGTTCCAGAAAACCAATCAGCTGTGGCGTCGATAGCACGGCCGGCATCTGCTGGTCGGCAAAACCGATCGTGTGCTCCCCTGCGACCACAAACTCGACTTCCGCCGACGCGCCGACTTTCAAGATTGATCGGCAGGTAGACCCACCGACCGGTCTCCCTAGAGACCGCACAGGACCCCGCGCGACGGTGGAATCGCAACACCGTTTTTCACGTTCAGTCGGCACTGACCATCGTCGCGGCCCAGTAGATTCCGTTCTTTAACAACTGGTTAAAAGCGGCCTGGCCGAAATCATCCGGATGTCCCATCGCGGTGTAAAAAACACGGCCACCGTATTTGGAAGTGTTCGTCCAAGCCACCGGCTCGGGATCTTTTCCGGGGACCGAACCGATCAACAGGGGCGTCGCTGAAGCGACCAAAGGCCCTGCTTTGTACAACGATCCAAAGCCCTGAAGTCGGGCGGGATCGACTCCCGCCAACAACGGGTGACCACTGCCGACCGCCGAAACCTGTACCGATACGGCCACGCCTGCACCGTGGTGTCCGGTGTAGTTGCCTCCCAGAATATCATGGTCAAAAGACTCCCAGGCCAGGTAGCCCGCGGGAGGCTGCTCGCCATTCAGCGAAAACGGGTGACTCGCAGTCCGTATTCCCACGACCGGTTTTCCGCTCTCAATAAAGTCGCGTACCAGCGCCATCTGTGCCGCCGGCAGGACCCGCCGACGAACGCTCAACAACAACACATCGGCATCCTTCAACACTTCGATTCCCGGCAGATCGTTCCGTTCCTCGGCGTTGGCGAACACATGGCTCACCCGAAAATCTTTGCCGAGTTGCTCGAGGCAGAATTGAGGCAAGGTTCGATTAGTGTCGTATTCGCGCTCGGCGGTCACCATCACCAGGTGCGGGCGCGTGTCGTTCTTGAATCGAAACGGAGTACCGCCCAGAATCTGATCGCTGGTGATCGTCGGGCAGACCCACTTTTCGATGTGCTCGACGATCAGGTCGGTCCCCGTAAAGTGACTCACGTAGGGCTCGCGAGCCGGGTTATACATGGTGTCGGTCATATCGCGTACAAGCACAACGCGTTTGCCGTTTTGCGCCATCTGTCGCAAGCCGAAAGGGCGCCCCAAAACACACATATTGGTATGGACACCGACCAGCATGACTTGGTCGATACCCTTCATTTCCAACACGCTCCAGATTTCCTCGCCATTGTCGCTGACGTAATCTTCGTCACGGATTTCCAGCAGGTCGGTCTGCGCTTTCCACGGCGATCCCGGATTGCGGCCCATCGCCTTTAACTTCGCGGCCCATCGCTTGTGTTCCTCAAGGTCATCGTCCTCACCACCGTCCGACTGGTCGATCGGATATTTTCCGTTTTCCTCCGCCGGAATTTTGTAACACCACTGGCCGATATCTTTGGGTGTATTCGTCGCCCGCGGAATGGCCTGCGCGCGCTTCCTGGCAGGGTGATCCGCATAGCGGTCCATGCAACTACTCGGGGCATGAACAATGGTGGCGCCCTGCGACCTCATGTGATTGAGCAAATCGTTCATGCGCGGCGCCATTTCTGCGCCCCGTCGTGTGGCATTCAGACAATGGTGCAAATCCCACATGTCGCAGACAATCACAGCCACCTGGCCAGCATCCCACTTCTGGGTTTTCACCGTCGCGTGAAAACGACCTGATTTTTCCGCTGTTTGCTGGCGACTGCGCAACTGTAACGTGAGCGGCGAAGATTCCTGCTCAGCCGCGCTCAGTGACAGCGGAATCACACCTGTCACCAGCGTGAAAATACCTGCCAACGCCCACAGTATCGTGTTCTGTCGCTTGTTCATCACCCCGCGCCTCTCTGACAGGAAACCGGTTCTCAGAAGTCGTTGACCGCGTCGCCAACATAGCCCCTACACGAAACGTTTGCAACGTTTCGCTCGGCCCCGGCGGCACCCTCGAGTGCGTGCGCTATCGGGACAGGAGAATCACCGTTGTCTCGCTGATGATCTTGATCCCACTGTCCATTCGACCGGTCGCTCGGAAGATCAGGGGCAGCTCAAGATCGCGCGGCAGCGAACCCAGCTGGAGCGGAACGACCACATCGCTCTCACCCGCTGCGATGACCGTTTTCTCAATTCGGATGGGGAGATCCTGCGGACTGCCGACCAGTTCGATCTCCATCGGTCCCAATAGATTTGACGTTCGCTCTAACTTCAAGTGACAGCGTACGACGCTCTCGGCCCCCACGGCGACGTGGGGCGTCGCGGCGGTCAGTTTGACGACTAGCGGCAAAGTCCGAATCATATTCCGCTTTTCCGAGACCACCAGAAACGACTGTTGGTGGCCGTGTTTATCGGTCATCGTGGCGTAGGCCTGGGTGTATAACTGAGACTGCGATTGAACGTTGATGTGCATCGTCTCGGGGAGATAGATCGGCATATGGAATTCGGCTTGGTTGCCCGGCAAGGTGAAATCGACCATCCGTACACCATCCAGATCGCGATTCTGTCGATCACCGGTCTGGAAAAAAATGTCGCCGTCAAAACCATTCAACCGCTCGACGGTCATCGGGTACTGAAACACCGATCCGCGGTGCGCGTAGAGATAGGCCTCCGAACAAAACAACCGAAAAACGGGAGCGTGGCCCACCGTCAAACTCAGGACATCGAGTGTAGGCGCGCCGATGCTAATACCTTCGGCATCGCGGCCCAAGTGGGGCGCGCGCGCGCGCCGCGTAATCGTTTTGCCATCGATCTGGGCCGTGCCGATGACCTCTAGCGGATAGCTGGTGGCGGCCGCCTCGGCGCCCACCTGTAGCTTCAGTTTGCCGGCATTGCTACCCGCGGCGACCTGGATGGGTTCGACTTGGACACCCTCGGGAGCCGCCATCACGCCCAATTCGATGGCGCCGGAAAAACCTCCCGTTCGAGTGATTGCGACGGCCACTTCCAAGCCACTTCCCTGGAGTGTGCCGACGCTATCCGCGCTCAGGGCGAGGGAAAAATCGGGCTCGGCCGGAACCACCGACAAGCGGTATATGAACTCCGGCCCGCCCCGCGCACCATACCGCAAGTCTCGCAGTCGCACACGGAAGACACCCGCCGCGGGGGCGGTCCACTCGGCTCGACAGATCCCGCCCGCGGAATCGACGCTGCGGCGCTGCAGGAGCACCTCTCCCGCCGAATCGGTTAATTGAAGGTTTGGAAACGCGGCGGCGTCCGGAGGAAACGCGCGACATGAAATCGTGTACGGCTGTCCCTGTTTCGCCTCAAATTGAAACCAATCCGTGTCGCGCGGCGTGAGAAATTGCCCGCTCACGCTGCCGGGCAACGGTAGCGGGGTACTCTGGTCGGGGCTCTCATTCGGCTCTTGTTCTCGACGGTGGGGGTGGGACAGGCTGGACAGCTCGACGCCATTGGCGGCGCAATCCGGATCCTTCCAAACAAAGGATCGATTCCCGTCGGGAAACCGAATCCGCTTGCGAACCACCTTCCAATCCGCTTGTCCCGAAAGCACAAACAACTCGATCTCTTGTTCGGTACCGGCCTGGCCACTGGACGGAAATGCGAACTGCGCGGTGGGCGATGCGGTCACGTTGATGCGATAAACAAAGGAGGGATCTCCACGAAAGGAGACGTTACCGATCCGGATCAGGTATTCGCCATCCTGTTCGGCGCGGAACGCCAGGAGCGGGTCACTCCCACGATGGGCAATCTGAACAGGCACGCGCTGTCCGTTGTGATCCAGGATCTCGACGATCGGGTCCAATCGCGACCCGAGCCGGCGCGCCAACACCTCGCAGATAGTGATCTGCCCCTTGGTGGCCGAGAAACGAAAATAATCGAGGTCCCGTTCCCCGTGAATCTGGCCGTTGATGGTGACCGGCAAGGTGATCGTTTCAGCCCGGTCGGCAGCAGAATTTGACTCCGATTCGATGAACTCGGGGAGCTCCCCAATCACAAAGGGCCGCGATTGTGTCCCACCCTGAGCGCAGCCGAGCCGCCAATAGACGGCTCCCAACGGCGCCGTGTCCGAGATCGAGATCCGTGATCGCCACTGTTTGGGATAGCTGACCGGCACTTCGGTCGGTTTGCGCCGTGGCGACGGCTCACCCCGGTCCTCGACGCGGGCACCCAGCATCGGTGGCACTGTGATGCCTTCGCCGATGACAAATAGATTTGTCCCGGGCGGAATACACTCGGCACCGACCCGCAGCGCCACCGTGGTGCCGCGGCGCCCCCCCGCGGGGAACACATGTGTGCTGGTAGGTTCGCGGGAAGGGACCGGCTGTGCCGGCGCCGTCGCTACGCAAAGCAACCAAGCGGCGATCCCCAAACAGACAGGCGGTCGGCCAAACATAGAATCGTTCTCCGCGGAGGGTTTCAACATGTCACTCAGCAATTCTAGCAGACACATTCGCTGGAATCCAAAGACCACCGCCGCAACCCGTTGGCGCCGCAATCAACCGGCCGCCGGGCACCGTCGACGGACCCGATCGGCGCCTCACCCGGTCTCTGCACGCGGCAATACAATCTCCGACTTGGTACTCTCGACGATGGCTACCAGTTCCGATCGTTCGCCGAGTGGCAATTCAAAGCGATCGAGCGTGGCTCCTAGGTCTTCGAGAAAGATCTGCCACTCGTCCTCGGTAATATCCAGATGCGCGTGGGAATCGTACATCGAACGACCCGAATACGTCTGCGGCCCGCCGCTCGCCCAACAGACCATTTCGGTCACCCAGTATTTGAAGCCCGCCCGCGAAACCCGGTGGTGCGCCTCGTCGACCTTCGGGTTGGCGTTCAATCGTGGGTCGTCCATGATGCGTTCGATAAAGTCATCCACCACCGGGGCGATCGAATAGACGCCGCCGAGTCGTTCGTACAGCGATGGTGGCGCAGACGCTTCAGTGGTCGTGGCGCTCTCGTTGTCAGGGCACATATGCTTCGATCACTCCTTTATCTCGTCGTCCACCAGCCCGCACACGCGTCGCGTCGGGATCCTCTCGATGCTCTGGATTGTACACGCGACTCGGCCCACCATTCGTCGTCGGCGGCGATCGGTACCAGCGGACACACAGACGGCGACCAGTTGCGCGCGCGCCAGCGAGCGGCTACTTTAGTTTCCGTTTGGTGACCGGACTCGGTTTCCACCCCAGTCGATGTGCCTGAACCCAGATCGTAGACCCCGACCTGAGAACGAGTGGCTCGGAGTATAAACGCCAATCTGCGCCACGGCCCAGGCGAAACCCAATCGAGGCACCCGGGGTGGAGCACGTAAGTGTCACTCGCCGCTCGCCATCATCGGGCGCAGTGGTGAGTACGCGCGGCGGCTGTGTCGTAGGCTGTATCCCATCGGGGGGCCATAGCTTGCGAATCAACTCGGTTTCCGGCAGATGGCCAAGATCGCCAACGCGACGACTCCAGCGCTGATGCGCAGCTCTCAACTCGGCCAATTTTGGGAAATAGTGCGGATCCGCAGCCAGGTTCTCGATTTCGTGCGGATCGGCTTGGGTGTCATACAACTCTTCGAGCGGCTTCTGGGTTGCAGTAAATTGCCATTGCTGTGTCCCCAAGCCACCTTCCTTGATCAAACGCAGCAGTTCCTGCATGATTCCCGCCCGGTCGCGATACGGGATAAAACCGATGTACGGCAGATCGGGGCGGTAATTACGAACATATTTGAATCGGCGATCTCGGACAGCCCGAATGATCTCCGGAGCCGGATCCATTCGGTCCCGCGACGCAAACACGTACTTGCGCTCGGGTCCCTGTTGGGATCCTAGAAAGGGCCTGCCCTGCATGTGTTCGGGAATCGGGAGACCTACGATCGATAGCATCGTCGGCGCGAAATCGACAAAGCTGACTAGCTGTTCGTTGATCCGTCCGCGGCGATCTCCATCCGGCCAGCGAACGATCAACGGGACATGAATGCCCGAGTCGTAGACCCAACGTTTCATCCGAGGCAAACCGTCTCCATGATCACTGAAAAAAAAGACGATGGTCCGGTCCAACAGTCCATCCTGTTTGAGTTCCTCGAGCAGTCGACCCACGCGCTGATCCATGACCGCAATATTGTCATAGTGGCGTGCCACGTCCCGCCGGATCGCGGCCGTATCCGGGTAATAAGGGGGTAGCTTCACCGCAGCCGGGTCCGTCACACGTGGCGAGCGCTGCCGGAAGATTCCGCTCTCGTGCGTGACCGTCAGATTGAATACTGCGAAAAAAGGCGTCTCGGGAGCGGGGCGATTGCGCCAATGCGCCTGGTTGCCGCTATCGTCCCAAGCGGTCACCGGAGCGCGAAACTGATAGTCGGTTTTGGCATTGTTGCTGCAGTAGTAACCGGCCGCCCGAAGGTACTCGGTAAAGCAGCGCGCCGCCGGTGGCGGGGTCGCCTCATAGGTGGGAATCGCCCTCAGCTGCGGGTCGGTGACCTGGTCTAGTGCGGCCGTCCGTTTCCAAGTGCGCATGGCCATGCCACCTGTGGAATGCGGGTACATCCCGAGGATCAACGTATGCCGGTTCGGCGCGCAGACACCGTAGACACCAAACGCTCCTGTGAAACGCACTCCCTCTTCGGCCAGGCGATCGACGTGGGGCGTGGGAACGGTCGGATCGCCGTAGCACCCCAACCGAGGGCTCATGTCCTCCACGGTAATCCAGAGGACGTTCGGTCTGGGTGCGTCGGCAGGAAAAGCCTCAGCGGGAAACCCAATAACCGAGACAAGAACAAGGAGCGGGACGCGCGACACCACCTGTCTCCGAACGGTTCGGCCGGGCGGTGACGTCCTGATCGGGCGACCACCGCACAGCGGATGATTCAGGATTGTAACTCGATCGGCAGCTGATCGATTTTCGCCGCCAGAATGAAGTCGTTTTCACTCAACCCACCGATGGCATGGGTCCAGAGTTCAATCGCCACATGGCGGTAACCCGACACGTGAAGGTCCGGGTGATGTCCATCGTCTTCGGCAACCTCAGCAACGCGATTGAAAAAGTCCATGGCCGCCATGAAATGTCTGACCGTCCACTCCTTTCGAATCCGCTGACCGTCTGCGGTCAGCGCCCAACCGTGCAGGTCGACCAACTGCTCTCGAGACGCCTCGAGTGTGTAAGGTTCCACACCTCCTTCGCACGGTTGGCAGCGTTTGGCAACGAGCTCCTCGATGGCCTGTACTCGCATCGTCTTGATCCTCCAGTGCGGTCCCCTCTTTCGCCCGTTCCACGCAGCGCCCCCGTAGCAACGAGCCGTCGCCCTCAGCACCAAACGCACACCCTCTGCCCATGGGGCATGACGGGTAGGCGNAACCGAGCGGCCGCCAAATTATACACAAATGCCCCGACCTGAGACGCGCCCCGAAAGGGTGCCTGGTACGGTCACCCAAAACCCCGGTGCGNTCGGCAGCCGACCCGGTTGGTGGCGCCCCGGGCTCCCCGTCAGTCATTCCCGTCCGGGAGTTCTGAGATCGGTCACCGTGAACCGCTCGTCGCACTCCCCTAGAGACCCTAGGATGATAGAATCCGCTTCGAGTAACACCGACCGATCCAACGAAGGCCCCTCGGGTCTCACCCGGAGTATGTCCCCAACAACGCCGCCGGTTCCGAACTCCTCGACCACCCAACCCTCGTTGGTTCGCGCCCTCGGACCACGAATCGCCATGGCGGTCGTCGTCGGAAACGTGATTGGATCGGGCATCTTTCTCAAACCGGGCGCGATCGCCAACGCCAGTGGTGATTTTCGTGTGATCTTTTCGGTCTGGATCATCGGCGGCATCCTCTGCATCCTGGGGGGACTTTGTTTCGCCGAGTTAGCCGCCATGTTTCCCCAGGCGGGTGGTCTCTACGTCTATACCCGTGAAGCCTACGGCAGACCGGTCGCCTTCCTCTTTGGTTGGAACGACATGCTGTTCGGCAAACCGGCTTCGTGCGCCGCGCTGGCGGTGGCGTTCATCGGTTCCTTTTCAGAGGCCCTACGTTGGAATCCGTCGCTGTTCGCTGAGATCAGCATGGCCGTGGTGATGATCACCGGTATGGCGCTGGTGAACATCCTGGGCGTAATCTGGGGCGGGCGCCTGCAGATGGTATTCACGCTGATCAAGGCCGGTTTTCTCGGGCTGGTAGCCGCCGCCCCATTCGCGCTGCTGCCCTTCCTTGAGTCGTCACTGGATTGGACGCATTACGGGTCGCGAGTCGAACCGCAACATCCTAACCTGGCCGGCCAAATCGGCACGGTCCTGTTGGCCGTAATGTGGGCCTACAACGGATGGCACGGCGTGACCCCGCTGGCCGAAGAAGTGCGAGAACCTCAGCGCAACATTCCACTCGCGCTGCTGGGAGGNATCGGCATCCTGATCGCGCTCTACCTGGCGGCCAATCTGGCCTATCACGGTGTGCTGTCGATGGAAGAGATGCGAGCCGCAGGAGATCACGTGGCCGAGCGGATGATCGGCAAGCTACTGGGNCCGATCGGAGCGGCCGCGGTTTCCGTGGTGATCATGTGCAGCACGTTTGGCGCGATCAATACCAATCTACTCACCGGTCCACGAATCTCATTCGCGATGGGACGTGATCGCGTCTTCTTTTCGGTTTTGGGACGTGTCCACGAAAAATTTCACACTCCCGCAGCAGCCATCTTGTTGATGGCCGGGATGGCGATCGTATTGATCGTCGCAGTCGGAGCGGGCAAGCAATGGGTCAGCTCCAACGCGCCCGACCCCGTGAATCAAACCGCAACACAGACCGAGGCTCCATCGACCAGCCCCCCGCGAACGTCGACCACACCGCCGGGTTCTGCCGACAACCGGCTCTGGCCGCGGATCCTCGACAGCTTGCGCAACGACTCGCTGTTCGATCTGTTAACCAATTTCGTGATCTTTTCCGCTAGTATTTTCTACGCGCTGGGCGTCGCCGCGGTATTGGTGTTGAGAATCCGCCGACCCGATTTACCACGGCCCTACCGAACGTTCGGTTACCCCTGGGTTCCCCTGCTGTTTTTGGCAGTGTACATCTGGTTCTTGGGGCAGGTCTATCTGACGAACCCTCTCGAGTCTCGGATGGGTCTGGTCATCATCGCGGCGGGCCTGCCGGTTTTCTGGCTCTACCGGAAACGCCACTCCGCACCGCGTTGAGTCGAGAAACCGATCGCCTCAACGCGTCCGCCGATTACTCCTTGTCGGGGATTACGAGATGTCACTATCGATCTGGTTCGTGTGCGCAGCCGTGCTGCAGCAGAGTACGATGGACGATCGCTTCAAGCAGCTTAGCGAGCGCTATGTCAATGAGTCCCCAGCGTTCTCTCCGGTCCACGCGACCACCCTCGGGGATCACCGGTTTGACAGTCAGTTGGACGACCTCAGCAGCGTGGCACGCGACCGGACCAGACGCTTTCACCAGCAGATGTTGCAGGCCCTAAAGACCATCGATCGCGAACAACTGTCGCGTGCGAATCAGGTCGACTACGCGCTGTTGTCCGATCGGCTTAACGCCAATTTGTGGGAACTCGAAACGCTCGCGGAGTGGACCTGGAACCCGCTGCTCTACACCGAGTTGACGGGAAGTGCGGTCTACGGCCTGATGGCGCGCGAATTCGCGCCCCTCGATCGTCGCCTGTCTCACGTAGCCGACCGGTTGGAGCAGTTCCCCCGACTATTCCAACAAATCCGAGAGTTGCTGGAGCCGCAACGGGTGCCGCGAATTCACGCTGAAACCGCGGTGAAACAAAACCGGGGGGTGTTGAATATTCTGGACAATATGGTGCAGCCGCACTTGGAGCAGCTGGCTCGCTCGGAACGCAAACGGCTACTCACAGCGATGCAAGAGGCTCGCAACACGGTTGAGCAACATCAGCAGTGGCTTGAGAATCAGTTGCTCCCAAACGCCAGTGGTGATTTTCGGCTGGGCCAAGACCGCTACGACCAGAAACTCCGCTTTACACTGCAGACGCCGTTGACCCGTGCACAAATTCGGCAGCGCGCCGAATCCGAGTTGGCCCGCGTTCGCGGGGAAATGTATCGGATCTCTAAACCGCTCTACCTGAAACAGTACCCGTTCACACAGTTTCCCGAGAACCCTACCCCGGCTTATCGCCAGGCAATCATCCGCGCATGTCTGGAGATGGCTTACCGCGATGTACCCGAGCGTGGCCAGATTGTCGCCGTCGCCAAACAGTCTCTGCTGCTGACCACCCGGTTCGTCAAGGACAAGGACCTGGTAACCGTCTTGCCAGATCCGCTGGAGATCATTGTGATGCCCGAATTCCAACGAGGCATCGCGCTGGCGTACTGCGACTCGCCCGGACCGCTGGACGTAGGTGAAAAGACGTTTTATGCGGTGGCACCACTACCGGCGCATTGGACCGACCTGCAGGTCGAGTCTTTCCTGCGCGAATACAACATCCGGTCGATCCATGATTTGACGATCCATGAAGCCATGCCCGGTCATTTTCTGCAGCTCGCGCATTCAAACCGCTATCCGGGAAAACTGCGCGCCATGTTGGCTTCGGGCGTGTTCATCGAGGGTTGGGCTGTGTACGCCGAGCAGATGATGGCAACCGAAGGATTCTTGAATGGCGATCCCTTGATGCGACTAATCGCACTGAAATGGTACCTGCGGGGCATTGCCAACGCCCTGTTGGATCAGGCGATCCACACCGAGGGGATCACCCGTGACCAGGCGATGCGACTGATGATGCACGATACCTTTCAGGAGGAACGGGAAGCGGCCGGTAAATGGGTGCGGGCCCAATTGACTTCGGCTCAACTCTCCACCTATTTCGTGGGGTATCTGGAACATGTCGATCTCCGCCAGGAGGCCGAACAGGCCTGGGGAGCGGACTTTCAGTTGCGCGATTACCACGACCGGCTACTCTCCTTCGGGTCTCCGCCGGTAAAGTACGTGCGCGCCTTGCTGATGGAACAGGATGTTCCCGAATAGTGCTCCCCTTCGTCGAAGCGTTGACGTCGAAGCGTTGACGTCGAAGCGTTGACGCCGCAGCGCCTGGCGCGGCCGACGGTGTGCAAACCGCGGTTCCCCCGTCGAGCGAACCGATTGGGCTGCGCGGCGCGTTCAGTATTCCCAGCCCAGCGATCCGCTGAGAATCAACTCCGATCGATGGTCGCGACGGTTACTGAAACCGTACGCATATTCGACGCCTACGGAAAGCCGCAATCCGTCGGCGGACGATCCTCCCCTAAGGGGGAGCATTCCCACCCCGCAAAATTGCACCGTCAACTGACCCGCACCATCATCCAACTCGGGCCCGTCCGCGAAGGCGCCTGCGATCGCCAGATCCAGCCGGGACCGAGACTCCTCCCACGATCCCGTGATATCGAAATAGCCGCCTTGGATTCCACTTTGGTCAAATCCAATGGCGATTTCGCTCGTCCACTGAAATCGTTCGCTGGGTGAAAGAAACCACACGTGGTTGGAAAATCCGGCGCCAACCGCGTCTGTCTCGAGTGCCTGGTCTCGGTCGACGTCGGTGCCAAACGGCCAGTATTCACCGCGAAGTTCCACGCCTACCGCCGCACCTTCACCCCAGCGGAAAAGTGTCGGCAAGCCGAACCGTCGCCCCCTAAAGTGATCCGCACAATCGGTGTCAAGCAGGTCCACGGAGTGCGCACTGACCTGGTCGATCCAATCCGGCATGCCACTCCAAACGGTCGTCCCTACCGCGGTCACACCGGCGACGGCCGCACCGACCTGTAACCAAGTTGGCACCGACTCGACGGGCGGCCAGTGATCACGATCCGGCTGGTCG
>PADE01000172.1 GCA_002702965.1 Planctomycetaceae bacterium | reverse complement strand
GGGTGGCGTCACTGGACAACACGCGGGGCGGCTGCGACGCGTGTTCCAACGGTTCGCTGACGTCTACGAGAGTTTCCAGGGACTTTGTTGGAGTCACTTTCAGGCCGCCTTGGACTGGGGCGACGCCGAGATGTGGTTAGAAGGCGCCGTGCAAAACCGGTGGTCGGTAAATCAAATGCGGCATACTCGCTGGGACGCGTTGGGCCGGCCCGCCGACCAGCAACCGCGGGCCGAGGAGGTCATCGCCTGCGAACTCGACGAGGATTTTCCCGGCGCGCAGGACACACCAGCAGGTGAACCCCTAACGACGTCGACGGTGACACCCGCGTATGCCGATGTCCAGCCAGGGCCGACCGCAGAAGGCCCTGACTTTGGTGATGAGACCGCTGATGTCATCGCGTTTCCCAGCGCGACAGACGATCCCGGAAGCGCGATTTACACAGACTCTCTGGAACGCCCGACGATTGAATTCGTGCGGCCTTTCGAGAACATCAAGGCATTGCCGATTGATCTCGCGGACGCCTTTGAGGCATTTAAGCTGGCGATCCTGCAACATAAGGCAACAGGCTGGCAGGAGATCTCCCGCGAAGACGTGTTAACCAGTTTGGACTCGCTGAAGGAACTGGCCAACGCCCCGTCCCAGGATGAATCTCCCCGCTGAAACGTCAGCCCTTTTTCGCGTGCCCGCTCGACCCTCTACTCGGCCGAGTGGGGACAGCGCAAACAGGTGGACTGGCACCCCGCGAACACCCACACGGTCCGCTCGGTGTCCGCGGGCCCTGACCGACAGTCGACTGCCGGCGATTGAAATGCAATGCGCGACCACATAGGAGACCGCCATGGCTGAATTCGAAATCCGCACCATGTGTGCAGAAGATCGCTGGGAGGTCGCTGAGATGATCTACACCGCCTTCAATCACTGGTATCTGACCCACGGCCAGCCCGCCATTTTTCAGGGCGGCCCCGCGGCCACCGATATCTTCTACGAGGTGTACGAAACGCTCGACCCAGGATGTGGCATCGTCGCCGAAAACCGAAACACAAGCCGCTTGATGGGATCCTGCTTTTATCACCCCCGTCCTCATCACGTCTCGTTGGGAATCATGAATGTCCACCCCAACCACTTCGGGACCGGTGCCGGCAAGGCGCTCTTGGAACACATCATCGCGATTGCCCGCGGTAGGAAACAGCCGCTGCGTTTGACACAGAGCGCACTCAATCTGGACTCCTTTTCACTCTACAACAAAGCTGGCTTTGTACCCCGGTACGCCTACCAGGACATGTTCCTGGCAGTTCCCGAAGCCGGCCTGGGGGAACCGCTCAACGGGCACTCGCACGTCCGGCCCGCCAACCTCGACGACGTTTCGGCGATTGCCGAACTAGAAATGACCGTTAGTCACATCACACGCGAACAAGATTACCGCTACGCCATCGAAAACCAGCATGGTCACTGGAGGATGTGTGTCTACGAAAGCGACGGGCGCGGGATCGACGGTTTTCTGATTTCCTGCGGTCATCCAGCGATGAACATTATCGGTCCGGGTGTGGCCCGGACTGAGGACCAGGCAGCGGCGATGATCTGGAACGAGTTGAACGCCTACCCCGGTCGCAGTCCGGTCGTCTTGATCCCCGTGCAATGCGCTGCGCTGGTGCGCACCCTGTACGCTTGGGGAGCGCGCAATTGCGAATTGCATTTCTGTCAGGTACTCGGGGAATTCCATCCCTTCGAAGGTGTCAACTTGCCTTCGTTCCTTCCGGAAACCGGTTGAACCAGCCGCGCGATCAGTTTTCGGGAACAACAGGCAGGACCGTATTGGCGATCTGTCGCCCGCGTTCGTCGGAACATTCGATGGCGGCTGAGACCAGGTTACTCTGGATTACGTTGTGGTGGCTGGAGCCCGTCACTCGAACAGAGCGGGTCATCTTTGGCTCGGCGCGCGTCTCACTGATCGAGTTGTCCGAGATTCGGCACCGCACCGAATCACGTACCGCGATGCCACAGTCATGGCTATCCAGTAGCTGATTGTTGGCGATCGCCAATTCGCGACATTCTCGAACCAGTATGGCGCCCTCTTCGTGCAAACAGTCGTTGATCACATTCCCAGCAACCAATCCGCCCACACATCGCAACAGCGCAATGCCATCGCGTGATGTGCTCTCCCAACTGGCCGGACGCGTGGCGATCGTGTTGCCGCTGAGTACCGCCGTATGGCAATCGGTGAGCACCACATTGCGCCGCGTACCGTCGTAGATGGTATTGCCGGTAATGCTGATGCGGACGCCATCGGTGATCACCACGTTTCGGTCACGACTACCCAGCACATTGCCCGTCACCGCGACCAGACGGACTGCCGTACCCGGTGTCTCTTCGCTACCCAGAATAAGCAGATTAGCGCCCGCCGCCTCGCGCGTCGCCTGGAGCGTGTTACCAGCAATCGTGTACTCGCTGATGATTCCCTCGGGGGCCGCCAGCACAATTTCGCCGGAATGCTGCGGATCGCGAGTGCCGTCGTAACCCGAGTTGTATTCGATATCGTTCCCGGTGATTTGAATGTTGTGCACATCCCCGTTGTGCTGGTAGATTCCCGCGCGCTTACAGTAGCTGATGTGGTTGCCCGTGATGATCACCTGATGCAGGTTGCAGTGGTCAAAAAAGACCCCCGTCTCGTGGCAATCGTAGATATGGCAGGCAGAGAGAAGAAAATTGCGATTCCTTTCGACCAGCTGAATTCCATGTCGAACCCGGCGCAGCAGCGTGTTCTGAATCGTCGTCTGCATCGTCCTCGTCAAGCGAATCCCATCGGCCAAGCGGTGGGCACCCACAATTTCAATTCCCGAGACGATCGGCATACGTTCCCGTTCCCAAGTGTGCGGTTGAACGTGGGCCGGGGTCGCCGTGCCGCGGTGATCACCGGTGATGGAAACCGCCGGACCCGCAGCGGCCATTAGCAACCGGCTGGCCCCCTGCTCACCACGAATCCCGACGTATCCCAGGCGGGTCGCGTCTAACTCCAAGGATCGCGAAAGACGGTACGTCCCCTTCGCGAGTTGCAGCACGCCACCCCCCGCATCGATCGCGTGCTGCAGGGCGGCCGTGTCGTCCGTACGACCATCTCCCGTTACACCAAATCCTGTCGCCAACGTCATGATTCCCAGCTCCTTTCAACGATCGGCAATCGCCCGACCCAGCATCGACGGACAGCCACGTGTCCCTGCCAAGCTAACACAAACAGAATTTTCCGAGCGAATCGACAGTTTTCTTCCCGGCGATGACCTAACGTGTCAACCGTGAGGCGATCAATAGTACTAGTAACAATGGTCCACTGCACGATCCCTCTTCCCAAGGAACCCCATCGATGGCGAAATACTATGTCGAATCGGCAACACTCGAACTGGTGATCCAAGCCGACGATCCCTATCAGGCCTCACTGTGGGCCGTCAGCCGAGCGCTGCAGCAGATCTTTCTGGACCCCGAGCGAAACCCGGCGGGAGACAACGGTCTCCCCGTACAGCCAGCCGGCGGTGACTTCCTGCTGCTCGACCAGGAATTGCGGGTCAACGAATTCGGTTTTGGTCACACTCCGTATTCCAGCATTGAAACCGCGCCCCTGGTCAGCCAATGCGGACAACTGATGTCGGCGCTTCGCCGCATCGAAAAAGAAGGGCCGTTCCACCGGCGCCGCCAACCGTATTCCCTCCCCGAGGCCGATCGCTAACCGGTCACGGTCTGGCGGCGTTCCGCGACCCGGCCCGCTCGGAATCCCCGAAAATCCGAGCGGGTCGGCACCGGGGCGGAACAAAAACACCTGTCGTCAGATCGCGTCGATGGCGCCGACCCAAAGCAGAACAAACTCGAGAAGACCACTTGCCAGGCCAGTCGTTTAGTGTTTAGTACATACTACATACTTGGTGACCGACAGAGGCAAACTCCATGGCGGATCTAGGAACCTATCTTCGGCAAAAACGCGAAACGCTACGGGCCGACGACCCGCGGTATTCGGTCCGTCAGGTCGCGGCGCGGATCGGCGTGCAGCCTTCCTACCTAAGCAAGGTCGAACGGGGTCACGAAGCCCCCCCCTCGGAGGCGACGCTGAGACGGCTGGCCGAAGATCTCGACGAAAACGTCGACATGCTGCTCGCTCTGGGCGGAAAAATCTCCTCGGACCTGGCCCAGATCATTCGCCAGCGACCTGCGTTATTCGCCGAGTTGATACGTGATTTGAGGGACCTGCCCGATCACGCGGTGTTACGAATCGTCCGTGAAGTGCGGGACGGCAACTGGTAATCGATTGAAGAAAGAAGGAACCTGATGATTGAACTGCAGAACGACTCGCTCACTTTCTGGTTTCCCGAGGTCCACCCTGATGCCTGGCTCGAAATCGAGTTTCAGCGCACGCTGCGGATCCCGGATGACGGCACCGATTATCCACTGCCTGCTGGCTTGGGACCTTTCCCCCTACAGCATGTCGACGACCACGTGCGAACCGTGCCCGGCCACTGGCTCGAGCATGGTGGTGTGATGTTGCCGATGTACCAGGCCGAGGCGATGTGGATCGACTTCGCTTCCCACTACATCGACGACCGGGAGACGAGTTACCCTTTCGCGGTCAAGATCGCGGCCGGAAAAATCGATGCGGTGTCCGGTAACGGCTGGATGGATAGGCTCCACCAATCACCACAGAACTACGTCGTGATTCCGGAACAGCCCTGGCTGGATGGGTTCTGCGTCGAACAGGGGGTCATCCGCCAATTCGTCGCCATGCCGCTGGGAGAGGGCTACACGGCCGAGGAACAGATCACCGGCCGCGCTGAGTTTGGAGGTCTGCAAATCATGGCCTACCCGATGAAGCGAGAGGCCTTCGAGCGAAACCACCCGGTGGTCGATGGGCGCGTCTGCTACGATATGTCAATGGACGTCACGTGTCTGGACTCGCCCAGTGCGGAAATGGGATTGGGGGCCGGCGGCCGCATGCGTCAGCAGATCTACGACGACCCGTATGATTTCCAGGACTGGGACCTAGAGTCCCATCGCCGCTGCTTCGTCCACCTCACCAATTCGCACCGCTGGCAGCAAATCACCGGCCAGCAGCCTCCCAGTCAGCCGCCGACGGCGCAGACCTACCAGCAGGCTGGGGTTCCCTGGTTTGACCATTACCGGGAACAACCGGTGGTCGCCGGATCACCGGTCCTGCGTGGACTCAAGAGCGTTGTCGCGCTGGATAAGGAAAAGAACGAGCAGACCGCAATCAAAAACGACCCGATCGTGATCGACAACGCGGTTCAACTGCGCGCAGCCCTCGCCCCCGGCCAGGTTCGCGAAGGGACGTTCTAGGCCCCTCGCCAATCCCGGGCGCAACCCGTCCGGACCTGCTCTCTACGTCGGGCACCGCGTTCGGCAACCAAGGAAGACCGGCGAATGGGTCGGCCCGTCACTCACTGAGTGCCACGCGGTTGCGACCGTCAACCCATTGCGCCGAGGCGCTGCTGTGGTCACGCCGGCCGGCAGCGACCGCCTGGCGGTCAGCCGGTTGGATTGTCAGGGAGCCTCGGACAGACCCGGGTCGTTTGCAGCACTTCGGCCAGCACCGCTCCGTTGGTCGCCACCCCTTCACCGCTGTAGATCGTCGGTTCGCCCTGCCAGTCGGTAAACGTTCCCCCCGCCTCTTCCAGAATCGGTTGCATGGCGGCCGCATCCCAAACGTTCATCAGCGGGTCGACCATCGCCACCGCCCGCCCGGTGACAACCAGCAGGTACCCGTAGCAATCCCCCCAGGTACGCGTGATGGCCGCTTCTCGCTGGAGTGCTGCGAAGGCGGAACAGGCATCGCGCACCGCAAACGAATCTATCTGTGTCGTCACCAACAGCCCGTCGCTGAGCCGCTCGGTATCCGAGACCGTAGTCCGCTGCGCCGTTTGATTCCCCTGCAGGTACCAACACCCCCGACCGCTGGCCGCATACACACACTCATCGAGTGCGGGAATATCGATCACTCCGATCACACTGCGCCCCTGGTGTTCAACACCGACCAAGGTCCCGTAGAGGGGAACGCCACTGATAAAACTCTTCGTGCCGTCGATCGGATCGAGAATCCAGCGGTATCCGCTCGTCCCGGCCCGCTGCGCAAATTCCTCTCCGACAATGGCATCCTGAGGAAATTGATTGGCAATCCGCTCGCGCAACAGCAATTCGGCCTGGTGATCGGCGATTGTGACCGGTGAATCATCCGCCTTCCGATCCACCGCCAAATGGTCATCGCGAAAAAACTCCAGCGTCTTGCGGCCCGCTTCACGGGCCGCCGACAGAGCCAACGCAAAGCGTGCATCGAAGGCATCATCGGACGGCGTCATCAGCGATTGACTTCCACTCCCATCTCGGCGGCTGACCTCGTCGGTTCAACCAGAACTCGGTTCAGCGGACACAAAAACTCAAAACGCGTTGTCGTTGCCTGCCGTGGAACCGGCGCCAGATTGCGAGCGCGNCGCTGGCCACAACGGGCAACGTATTGATGTCACGTACGGCGGCCGGAAAATCCAATGGACCGTCAGACATCACACGCCGCAACGGCCTCCGAGAGCCCCGCGAGAGGGTCGCGGGTGGGAATAAACTCGTGGCCCACAAACCCGCGATACCCGACATCCACCAGCGCCTGCATCACAGGAGCGTAGTTGATCTCCTGTGCCTCATCGAGTTCGCCACGCCCAGGATTTCCCGCGGTGTGCACATGGTTGATGATGTCCTTGTGCTGGCGGACCCGGGCAACCAGGTCACCGTCCATGATTTGTACGTGGTAAATATCGAACAACAGCCCCAAGCGAGGTGAACCCACCTGCTTGATAATCTCTGCGCAGTAGTCAACGTGATCACCCTGGTAACCGGGGTGCCCTTTCATGGGATGGCTGGAGACACGTGTGTTCAACATCTCCAGGGAGAGATTGACTTTCTTCTTCTCCGCATACCCGACGATCTCCTTGTAACCCGCGACACAGTTGCGCAAGCCCTCGTCCGGATCAATCCGCGCCGCCTCCTCGGGCACCTTGGATAGATCGGGATTCTGCCCCGCCGCGGCCGGTCCGGTATCGTGGTCGTAGCCGGTAAAAGTAATCACCGTCGAAACGCCGGCGTCGGCGCAGTCGTCGATCGTCCGCCGCAACAGATCCAGACACATCGGCTGGTACTTAGGCTGNTTCATTCCCTGCACAAACAAGTGACTGCCGGCGATCGCACAACTCAATCCGTACTTCTTGAGTGTTGGCCAGTGGGTCGGTGCAACCAATTCGACACTGAGACAACCCAGCTTGCGGGCCACCTGACAGGTCTGTTCGACACTCCAGAAATCCGCGAAACACCAATGCACAACCGAGTGGCGAATACGACCTTTCAGCATCGATGACTCCTTCGGTTTTTCACCAGGGGAAGCAGAACTCCCCCAACCCAAGATCCCCGCCGTGGTCGCTCCAGCCGCGGTCTTGATCAACCGCCGACGATCGGTTTCAAATCTTGCCTCGGTCACTTCGGTTGTTGTTCTCCTCGCGGTTGCCTGTCGGCCCACCCCGCAGTCGCAGCCCGCGCCCGATTGACAAACGCCGGCCTAGGCCCAATGGTTCCCGGTCTCTCGTCGGATGCGTTCTTCGTAGTTCCCCAACAGACCCCCAATCACATCCCAGCCCTGTGGGCGACGAATCTCGATATCCCCGTGTTGATTAACGCGGACCACCGTCTCGTCCGTGACTCCCGCGGCGGCCAGATCCGCAGAGCTGATTTCATCGTCGCTGACGATCGTGAATAGCGAGCGACCTGTCATTTCAACAAATTTCATCAATCCCTCATCCCGCAGATCAACCGTCGTCTCCCCGCCATCTCGCAAAGCCACCCACTACCGTGGGGAGGCCCGTCACAGAAATCGTCTCATTCGCCCAGAATGCTCTTGAGCGCCTTTTCCTTGGCCGGGCCACGGTGAAAATCAAAAGCGCGAAAATATCGGGGCTGGTCTTCGATCGGGGTCTCTTCATCGATGAGAATGCGAGCGAGGTAGCCGCACGCTTCCGGAGCCCGACTGCGCCAGATGATGTCGCGTCCCCCCGGGGTGTCCCACTGATCGCCCACCTGTTTCAGCCAGGCCGTAAAAAAAAGGCTCTCCTGGCCGTCGGCGGCCAGACCTAGAGCTTCCAGATACCAACGATCCTTGCCGTCATGCCGAGACGCAAGCTGCGCCCACAAAGCGGCCGCCTCCGGTGATTTTTGGTGTCTCAGCGCGATCGCCAGTTCGCGCCGGACGAGGGGATAATCGTCCCCAATCAACGCGGAAATCACCGGCAAGAGGTTCTGTTTTCGCTGGCGGGCAAGGCGAATGCCGACCACCCGGATGTTGGGGTCGCCATCCTCCAGCGCTTGTTGCACCCAGGCGTCACCCCGTGCACCTTTTCCCAACAACCATAAAGCCCGGGCGCGAAAACGGGGGTTCTCATGATCTTTGAATACCTTCGCCAGTTGCTCCTCGGCGGCGCGGCCGAAACCGCGCAGCGCCGTGCGCGCCATGAACTGGACCACACGGTTGGGACTCTGAAGGGCGTCCACTGCACCGTCTGCGGTGGAGAAATCGAAGACCGGCACCCGAGCGGTGTGGCCCGTAGGAGCGACGCGGAATAGACGGCCTCGATCGACATCTCCCATGCGGTGGCCACCGACACCCGGATCATACCAATCGGCCACAACCAGCGACCCATCTGGAGCGACGCACACATCGGAAGGTCGAAACCAGTTGTCGCGTGCACCGTGCAAGATGGAGACCGATGTGGCCCGGTAGCCCGCACCAGCCGAGGTGACAGGATACGCCCGCACGATGCTCGGACCGGCGTCCGTGTGGATCATCTGGTCGCGAAATACTTTCGGTAGCAGAGAGCCTTCGTAGACGCAAATTCCCGTCGGCGATCCAGCACCCGTCTGCAGGAGATTGGGCACCACACCCGGATCGCGCTGATGCCAGTGTCTGGTGGGAACGTCGGCCGCCATACCCGTCCGTTCGGTCTTCCAGCCGGCTCCGGTCAGTTCGTCACGGTAACCGTAATTGCCAAATTCCATGACGTAATTAATCCGCACGCCTCGATTCCCGTCATCGTCATTGTCGGACTGCCAGAGTGTGCCGAAACTATCGACCGTCACCTCCCAGTTGTTCCGAAAATTCCAGGCCAACGTCTCGAATTCGCTGCCGTCGGGATTGCACCGGAAGACCATTCCCTGCTGGTACGGCTGGCGATTCGCAGCCACCACGTTGCCGGCCCGGTCCTCGATCGGCTGGCCCGCGGCATCCCGGATCTGCTTGCCCTCGTTGCCGCAATTGAAATACAGCTTGCCATCGGGTCCCACGACGAAGGCGTGGATCCCATGATCGTGTTGGACCCCCCCGATTCCGGTGAAGAGCGTATCACGGCGGTCCGCCCGGTCATCGCCATCATCGTCGGTCAGCACGAACACGTTCGCACCTGCCGAGACGATCACCCGTGTCCCCGCACCGTTCGGTGTCGGCAAGACGCAAACACCGTGTGCTGAATCGATGTCGCGACTCTGATAAAAAACCGATCGCTTGTCAGCTACCCCGTCGTGATCGGTGTCCTCGAGGATCAGAATCCGGTCACCCGCTTCTCGCAACGCCTTGTCTTTGTTGGCAAAGTGGCGGTAATTCACGACTTCACAAACCCACACACGGCCGCGATGGTCGATGTCGATATTCGTGGGATTCTGCATCATCGGCTCGGCCGCAAACACCGTCGCCTCCAGCCCTTCGCCCACATCCAGATTCGCCAGAGCGCTGTCGGGGGTCCGCTCCGGACCGGCTGCAGAAGGTCGCGCCGTGTAGACCAAGAACTGAACCGACGACTGGGCGCCGCAGGCGCGCTGATCGGTGCCCCCGTTGTCGAGCCCACCGCGGGCGCGCAAACGCACAAACCCTTTGGGGAGCTCAAATTCGATCACGCTGTTCGCGTGCGTACCGATCCCGTTGGCGACCGATTTGCCGGCAACCCGCANCGGACCACCGGCCGCGTTCTTGTTGATGCGCACCTGCCCCCACGCAGCGGTCGCCGATTTCCATCGCAATTCGGTCAAACGCCGTTCGCCGGCAGGTCCCAGCAGTGTTGGATTGATCCAGTCGGCCCAATCGCACCCGTAGCCATTTCCGCCGTCGCGAACCACGAGAAACAGCCGTTTTGCGCCCCGCAGGTCCACATCGATATCGACCGCGTGGCCGGGAGTCTTGGGAGTTACGATCGGACTAGCAAAGAGAGGCTTAACTGGCTGTTTTTTTTTTGCGGCCGCGGCCGCGCGGCCGAGTGGGAGGTCCTTTTCCTTGCCGACTTTCTCGCGATTGAAATTGGCCGGCTGCGGATAATCCTGGTTCTTCTCGAGATCCACGATGGTCAATGTCTTGTCGGAAACGCCACCCGTAGGAACCGAGTCCCGCGCACACCAGACGATCGCATTGAGCACGAGTTTGCGGAAATTCGGGTTGCCCCAGTTCCAGTGGACGTGTCCGCCCGTGAAACCAAAACCACGTCCCCCATCGGGACGCACCGATGCCCAAGCCATGTGCTGTCGCTCCTGGCGCTTCAGCACCGCCTCCCGAACAAAGCGATTTCCGCTGTGGGGACCATCGGGCCGTTGCAACGAAGAAGCGGGTGGAAGATCGGAGAGAATCGGCGTGACCCCTTTCATTCCCTGCCGGAAACGCATGTGGTAATACCATTCATCATTGATCTTGAAGGGCTTCACACCTTGGGTAATCGGATGNTCCGGAAACTGGACGAAATTCGCCGTCCAGTGAGGATTGACCGACCAGTTCGGCTCAAAATAACCGCCGATCCACTTCAGGAAGTGGTCCCCAGAGTCCCCNTTGGGGACTTCCACACCGTAGTGAATACAGACAATTCCAACCCCCTGATCGGCCAGCTGGTCTACCTGTTTCAGGTGCTGATTCACCGGGTGTCCCGCGCCTCCGTCGGCATACATTACCAAGCAATCGACGCTCGCTAGGGCCGCTGCGTTCCCGGGCCAACCATCGCGAAACACCTCAATCTCGTAGCCCGGCAAGCTCTGTCGCAAGGCATTGGCCAGGATCATGCAACCCGCGTAATGTTCGTGCGCGCCGTAACCGTGGCTGCGACGTCCGGCCATGAACGCCACTTTTTTTTGCGACCCTTTCAGGCGTTTGAGGCGGATCTTGCGGAACTGCACCTTCATCGGCGGTCCAGCGTGTAACTGGAGCGCAAGAATCCCGCTGGCCCGGGCCGCGTCGTCTTCATCGGTGGACTCACACGTGACCACGCCATTGATCTTGTGAATGAAGTGATTCCCGCGCGCGATCACATGGTAAACATTCCAATCTTCCTTCTTGATCTTCTTTTGAATCTCGGCCGAGTCGCCAACCGTGCCGACCACTTTGGGCTTGCCACCTTTTTGGATCACGGTGCGTTGGCCGCGATCCGCCAGAATTCCGCGATAACGTTCGCCGTAGAGGATGCCCGAAAAACGCTCCCCGGCTTCGAAATCAGCCTGGTAGCCACCCACGACCCACTTCCCCCACTCCTTGGGCTTCTCAAAACTGCGGTATTGAATTCCCGAATTCCCGCCGATGATGCGGTACTCGAGCTTTAATTCGAAATNGGCAACTTCGCCTTTCCGCCAAATGATAAAGGTGTTGCCCTTGGTCGGATTCTCCTTGGTCGTCTGGCCAGTAATCGCTTCTTCTTCGACCCGCCAAAACCCTTTATTGCCATCCCAACCGGCCAGCGTCTTTCCATCAAAAATGGATTCAAAGCCATCCTCGTCAGCCGCCTCAAGGTGAGCGACAAAACCCGACAAAGCGGTCGAAACACAGGCTACCAGTAGACACGAATAACGCCACATGGCGGAATCTCCATCACGGAAAAAGAGAAAGCGGCAACAGGCTGCGATGCACAATACCGCGGCCCAAGTGTCAAGTCAAATATGCTCGTCGGTGGGGCGCAGTTGCCACCCTCGGTAGCCCCGCCATACCCNTCGGCCGCATCGTTCAATCTCAACGATCCAGCGGCAGCCCCACCGCAGTTTTCTGCTGACTGCTGCGCGCCACCGCTTCGGTGAATTCCATGTAGCGAACACCCGCGGCAAAGTTCGTAAACTCGATTTCAATTTCACCCCGAATCGCGTCGATGAAATCGGCTTCGACCCTCCAGCCGCCCTCATTCTCCGGAGCGATGGAAATCTCTGCCAACTGTGAATCGCCTGCGCGGGCACCCCACAGACGATCCTCAGGATCACACACGCACTGCAGCGTTCCCTCGGTCCCAAATAGCCTGATCTGCAATGCCGGGCCGTGATGAATCACCCCACTGAGATGGTAGATGCCGCGAACGCCGTCGGGTAATTCGGTCAACACATGTACCGTATCGGGGGTACCCACTTCCTCGAGTTGTCCGGTCTGTTCGTTGGTCCGCTGTGTGGTAAAGATCTGCGTCTGGGCCATCACTCGCAAGGGGTCGGGGACCCAACGGATCAAGGTCTCGTGCACGATTCCCATCACGAGCATGTTGAGCCCACTGATGTCCGCTGATTGCCGCCAATGGAGGGGCGCGGCAGGGTCGGCGTAGTCGCCGCTGGTGGCCAGCACCACGACCTCGCGGAGGTCACCCAAATAGCCTTGCTGGAGATGGTCTAACAACGTCCGGTGGACGCGCAAACCAAACGGGCTGGGAACGATCTGGGCCACCAGGTCCGGGTGTTGACGGCTGGCAGCCAACATCTGGTGGGCTTCATCCGCATCCCTGGCCATACGGGCTTCGGTCGAAACGTGTTTGCCCGACTCGAGGGCGGCCACACTGATCGGTGCGTGCAGGTAGGGCCAGGTCCCGACCAGAACCGCATCGAGGTCCGGGTCGGCCACCAGGTCCTGCCAACGATCGTACGTTTTGGGAATCCCGTACTGGTCGGCCACCTGCTGTGTCGACTCCGGACGGCGATTGCAGACCGCCGTGATCTCCACGTCTTGGCAAGCGCGCAAACCGGGAACATGGCGCAGATGACAATTGGCGCCCAGACCCACAATTCCGACACGGATCAACCCCATGCTGCCCTCCTCGGCCGTCGTCACACCAGTGATAAACGGTGGCCGATTGTAAACCATTCCATTCCACTTAACAGTGGACCGCCTCGGTCGGCCCGCTGGTGGCGCAGGCCGCAGTTCCGCTCGGGAAAACCTCCCCGGCCAAAGGTTGCCGCAACCGGCTCCACAACGCGCCGAGGGGGATTCTGCCGGTGCCGCCAAGGTGTGCTACCGCGAGCGCACCAGTCGCAGGGCCGGCAATCGGTGATCCCCCACCGGGAGATCTGCGGCGTCCCCTTNCAGGGCGAAACCGANCGCTTCGAAACGGGCTCGCTTTTCATCGTCTTCAGCCGAGACGACCGCCGCCCCCCCCTGCGGACAGGATTTCAGCGCCGTGAGTACCAACTCATCCCAGCAGTCAGAGAAACTCGGGTGACAAAAGGCGTCCACCCCTATTTCGCCGCTGGGCAGCGGGCGCCCCGACGCCAGACCGACCAGACATCCGTCATCGGTCCAGGCCCCCAGGGCGCAGCCTCCGGGCAGCTCCGCGGTCTGCTGGTACAGAGGATAGAGGCTCATGCAGCGGTCCTGGCGGGCGAAGCGGGTCGAGACCAATCCCAGATTGGCGTCCAGGATCTGCCAGTTGTGGGGGACCAAGACCAGGGGGATCACCGGCAGGCGGGCGCTGGCGTCCAGTGCACGAACCGACACCGGGCCGGGATCGGTGCGAAAGTGATCCACCAGGAAAGCCTCGGGCGTAACACCCTCTTGGGTCGCCGCCATGACGGTCGTCCCTGCCAGGCGATTCCAGCCCAACCGGCGGTAGATCCGCGCCGCCGCCGGATTGACGGTCCCTAAGAAAACGATCTGTCCGTTATGACTCCAGAACCAATCCCGAGCCGCCCGGCACAGCTGTGTCGCCAACCCCTGCTTGCGGACGGCTTCATCGACCGCGACTTCGCCCACTCCCCCCAACCGGCCACCGTCGCGTGAGACCGTCAGCTGGCACGTCGCCAACACGGCCTGGTCGCGGCGCACCACAAAAACCAGGTTACGGTTCTGATCGTTTTCCGCTCCGGCAAGGACCGACTCAAACGGAGCGTACGAGGTCTCAAACGTCCGTTCCCAGAGCCGTACCGCCGGCTCGCGGAGATCGGGAGGCAGTGGCATCTCGAACGGTTCGATCTGGGGAGAGGTCGAAGACATGTAGCATCCAAACTCAAACTGGCAACCGGTTCGATTCTCGCTGACACACACCCATTGTTTAGCGCAGCACGCAAATGGCCAAGTGCCCTTTTAGTCTGCCTTGCGCAACCGCAACTCAACGAGCGTGCCGTCCAACGGTTTTGTTGATACACCGGCCTTCGCGGGATTGATCTGGTGGATCGCCTTGAACACGAAGAGCTTGCAGATTGAGCCAACGACCAAAGCGATTTCAAGTTCTCCCAGGTGTTTGCCTGGACAGACCCGCGCGCCGTGCCCAAATCCAAAATGAAGAAAGTCTTTGGAGACAGCCCCCATGCGTTCGATATGCTCCCAACGTTCAGGAGCGAACACATCGGCCTTTGCGCCAGTGGCCTCAACGCCCCAAAATTCCTCAAGGCGATTCGCATGCCACACGTCGAGTAGGATATGGGTCCCTTTGGGCAAATACATCCGGCGGCCATCGTGTAGAGTAAGCCAGGTGTTCTCTTGGGCCCGACGGGGCAAGAAATAGAGCGATGGTGTAAGCCGAAGCGTCTCCTTGAGCACCCTTGATAGATACTGCGTTTGTTCAAGCACGTCGGGCGAAAATGCATTGATCGGGGCAACTTCCCGAAACACCTGTTCCTGTGCTTCACTGTTTCTAGCTAAATGGGAGATGGCCCAGGTCGCATACGACGTAGTGGCCTCAAGGGCACCGGCAAGAAACACTTTGACGTTGCTGCGAATCGACTCATCTGAAAATTCATCGCTCAATCTCGCCCAGGCACCCTGGTTGCGATGACGAGGTTCGATTGCGATGTCAGTGAGTTCCTCAAACGCTTCGAAGTCTTCGCGGAGTTGCCGACTGCGTCTTGAAACACGGCGTTTCTTGAGTGGGTTCATGTCGAACCGATTGCGCACGGTATCGCGTACGATGTGCTCAATGATTCGATCGATAGCAGGAATGTATTTCTCGCGAAGTTGCGTGTACTCGATCTTCGCGCCGAAGAAATTATTTACGAGCATTTCAAGCATCACTGTTTTTATTTCAGGCTCGAGTTGAATCGTAATCGAGTCCTCGTGCGATTCAGCCAACAATTTGTGGAGGGCTTGAATCCGCTCAAGGATCGTCTTTCGAAATGTCGCTTCAAATCCCTGAAAGACCTCTGGCTGGTACAACGAGTTCTTTCCAAACGGCTGAGCGGATGCCTTACGCTGATGTCGCCAGCTTGGACCATTTGAAAACAGCAGGGTGTCAGCACCTGTCGCTCTGGCAATGCCGGTGGAGGGCGTCGTATCTCGATCAAACTGCCCTTCTTTGTCGCCAGTCGCAGTGAGAACAGCGCGTATGACTGGTGGTTCCCGAGTAATCAAGACTGGAGAGAAAAACGGCACTTCGAGAAAACGATTGTGTTTTGCTGAACCAGCCTGACCACCTGCTTTGGAGAAAAAGGTCTCTAAGATTTCCAATGGTTGCCGATAGTTCCAGGGATGGGGAAACGGCAGAGTATCGTCGCGTGATTCGGGACGAGTAATCCACACGCGCGAGGTCGCAACATCTCCTTTGAATGGATTCCTAAAGAGTAACTGCCGCGGGAGCTGAAGGAGGCGATGGAGGCCGGGGACCATGGTGGTGTTCACTTTCGTGCGAGTCGCTTCGACTTGCTATTGCATACGCTAGTAATCGAGTCTCGCGCCGGTGGATCTCTTCTTTTCCTTCCTATTGTAGCGGTACTTCCCGTCCGATTTTCAGCTACGCGTCCTGCGGCGCTGTGCGGGCGCAGCACACCCAGGTGACACGTTTGGTGTGCCGCGAACAACGCAATCGGCTGGCCACGAATGTAGGCTAGCCGCGGATTACAGTCTCTTTATGAAGTCCTTTCCTAAGACACAATCGGCGGCGGGCCGACCCGCGAGTCGCGCACCTGATCGGACTTCAGTCCGTGAACGGATCGTCCTCGGCCTGAGCAGACAACTCGCCCAAGAACCGGCGAACCAACTCCATGAACTTCTCGGGTTCGTCCTGGGCGATCGCATGGGCGCTGTTCTCAAAGACCTCCAGGCGAACCTCTGGAATCCGCTCGGCAATCGATCGTGCCTGAGACGGCGGACAGATCCAGTCTAGCGCGCCGGCCAGGACGAGCGTTGGACAGACGATCGTTGCCAGCTGATCTGTGAAGTCAAAATCACGGAGGAAACCGCCAAACCCGCTGTTTAATTGCGCGTAATTGCGGATGCCGCGGCGCCATCCCGCTTCGAATTTTTCCTCATCGAACGACGTGGCGTACATCGGGCCCATCGTCCGGTAGTACTCGTGCAGCTGCTCCAGCGATGTGAATTCCGCGTTCCACAGCGCCTCGCAGACGCGGATCTGGTCGGGGGTTCCCCGCTCACTGACAAGGTTCCGGGCCTCTTGAAGAAAACGAAAACTCGGCGCGGTGGAGGCCAAAATCAGGCGGTCGACGTGATCCGGATAGCGGATCGCATACCCTTGCGCCACCATGCCTCCGTACGACGACCCCAGGATGGAGATCTTCTCGAGTCCCAGATACGCCCGCAGGGCATCTAGATCCTCGACGTTCTCATTGAGCGTGCAAGTCTCCGCATCAACGGCGGCGCTGCGGCCGCTGCCCCGGTGGTCGAGGTAGACCAACTGGGCGACATCAGTGAGCCGATTCAACGACGTCTTGAAACTGGAGTGGTCTCCGCCGGGACCCCCGTGAAGCAGCACCAGCGTGGGGCGGGGCTGCATCCGGTCGCCATCGGGAACCAACCCCATTCCGTCCACATCAAAATAGAGACGGGTGCCGCGGAGGCTGGCGTACATGACAATGCTCCAGATGGGTTTGAGGTACTCTCGTCCCAAGGCGAATCGGTAACCGGTCGCGTCGAAGCGTCAGCGGCGAGGTGGCCGGCAACGTCACAGCGTGTCACCAACGCTGTTCCAGACCCCAACACGGTCATCCGCTTGTCTTCCGGCAACCGTCCAGTAGTTGATCGGGCGAAGCGGTTCCGGTCGTTCCCAATTGTTGAATCGTAATCGACGCCGCCAGATTGCCAATGCCAGCCGCTTCAACGGGCGCAGCGCCAGCCAGCAGCGCAGCGACCACCGCGCTGGTCACGGCGTCTCCAGCGCCTACGATGTCGACTGGACCGTCAACGGTGATCCCGGGAACCAAATCAACTGCCCCGTCGGGCGTGGCGACCAAGATGCCCTGTTCTCCCAACGTGCAAAAAGCGGGCCGCTCGCTACGCGCGGCCATCGCACTTGCAGCGTCTTTGCCGGTCCCACCGGCCGATTCTCGGTGTCTTTTTGAACGACTCGTAAACTCCTTTTGATTTCCTTTCAGGTGTCCGCAAACAAACCGGCTGATGTGGCTACGACTATCGACAAAAACAAGCTTGTCCGGATCGCCGCGGGTAAGATCCAACAATATGTCGCGCACCTGGGAGCTAACGACTCCCCAGTCTTGTTCGTCGATCTGGTCGAGTACGATCAGTCCGTCGGTGCTGGTGAACACCTCCTGCAAATGGTCGACCACCCAGTCGAGCTCAGCGCGAGTCAGCGGTGCCCGCGTGCGCACATCGAGGCGGTGCAGTTCTTCCCAATGGCCACCTTTGACTGGCCGGAGCGGCTTGGTATAGGTGGGCGTCGCGCGGTCTGGCGATTGCAGGATGTGATGCCCGTCTACTGGCAGTAAGGACAGCTGTTTGAGAAGGTCAAACCCGTGCCCGTCCTCGCCAATCACTGTCACCGGGACGAGTTCCCCCACCCCCAGCGCGGTCAGATTATTGATCACCGTCCCCAATGCCCCGGGAGCATTGCGAACCTGCTGAATCTGGTAGGCCTCCAGACCCGTTTCGATCGAGTGTTCTCGAATATCAGGAGCGATCTCCAGATAGCGATCGAGGAACAGATCTCCCAGCAGACCGATCCGTTGGCCGGGAAACTTCTCTAGTATGCGGTGCAAGCGTTCCAGACCGATCATGCCGTTCATCCGACCGCGGAATCGATGGCTGCCCGACGCAACAGTGGTAGCGTCTGCCGGTGGTCTCCGCAAATGTAAATGCTCTGGCCGCCGTCAGCGACCGTACGCACCAACACGGTTTTCCACGGACGATAGTAATAGCGGGGATCCGTCTTGACGGGTTCGGATTGAAAATCCCGCTCGATCGGCATCAGGTCGAACGCCGCCGTTGTGAACCTGTCGATCTTCTTGTCCTGCTGATGCGCAACGTTGCGAGCCATCGAGAGCGCCTTCAGATAGACTTCGGGCCCCATCACGGCCGATCCGACACAGAGAAAAACTCCCCCTTGCAGCCGTTCGACCGTGTCACAAACGGTCAAAAAATCGCGATAACTGCCGGTACCGAAGGCCGCAGCATCAAAATTCGGGTGTTCGTGAATAATGTCGTAGCCGATTCCCACGTGTACGGTAACCGGTATTTTCAGCCGTGCGCCGGCCGCCAGAACACTCGTCTCCTTGTACGGAAAGTCACTCTCCAAAATCGCCCGACCGACCGACTCACCAAGCCCCATGCCCTGGGCAACCCCAGCGCGCACAATGTCGTTCAGTTCCGCGGTCTCGCGCCACAACCCAAATTCCCCGGAACGAATATAGCGCGCCACACTCTCGCAGGTGGCGCCGATGCGGGCCAACTCGTAGTCGTGGATCGGCCCGGCCCCGTTCATCCCGATGTGGGTGATCAACCCGCGTTCCATCAGATCGATCAGTTGCCGTGCGACACCCGCCCGAATAACGTGGGCGCCCATCAGCATGAGGGTCGCTGCCCGCCGGTCGCGAGCCGCCACCAATTCGCGACCGAGTTTCTGGAGCTCCCTCTGGTTGGCATCGTCGAGCGGCACGGGATCCGCATCCAAGGGGAGCAAATGCTCGCGCGAGAGATCGTGTACGCGTTCTGACAACGGCTTGATGGACAGCCGACGGCGATCGAATTGAGGATACATGGCAATCCGTAGCGTAGGCCTCGCTGTTTGTGACCGTGTCTGGGAGTTCCGCGGTAGGGGTCACCCGCGCACCGTGCACAGGCACCTGCCGGCCACAGCAACTCGGCGCCAACCCCGGTCGTTCACACCAAACCGATTAGTCTGCACAGTTCTTCTTGACAGCCAAAATCGCCAATGATGATATCTGCGCCGGCGCGAATCAAGCGGCGGCGTTTCCAGTCGTTGATTCCGCGGCGGGTCTCCTCGTTGCTGGCAACACCGATCGCCAAGCCACCGACTTTCTTGACTTCTTCGATTTCCACGTAGCCATCACCGACACCGATCAATGAAGAGCCAGACGCGCCCGAATCGCACATGATCTGCTCGATAATCATCGCTTTGGAGAAATTCTGATAGTCGTCGAGCGCACCGTAAACGCGTGGGCCAAAAAACTCGCTCAAGCCCAGCACTTCGACTTCGTCACGAACATACACCAGGTCGGTGCCCGAGGCTAAGAACATCTCTAGGTCAGCCGCCTGAAACCGCTTCAAGAGTTGATTCGCCGCGGGTACCGTCATCTGTTCACGAGACACCCGCCCCTGTCGAACCGCCTCGATCCGCTGGCCCACGCTCTTCCAGAGTCTCTCGTGATACTGATGTTTGTACTCCAACGGTGTCAGCGGGTTTCCCCCGCGGGTGCGCAGTTCTTCACACAATTGCATCATCTGGTAAATCGTCTGACGACCGTTCAGACGCATCACGAACTCCTCTACCGCCGCGCGGAGGTGGTCGCGTGTCTCCGCAGTATTCGTGTTGGCCAGCAGGTCGACCATCATCGGGATCATGACATCTTGCCAGTTGCGGCGAAGCAGCGACAAGGTCCCATCGAAATCGAGAATCACGGCGCGAAATTCTCCGCGTGGAAACCGATCATTGACGATCTCGATAGCCGCGGTTCCCGGTGTCATAAAGCACGATCCGCGCTGCGCGCCGTTCCCGCGTGAAACCACTGCCTGCCAATTACCGCGCGCCACCGACCGCCGCCACCCCGACCTGCCGGGTGAGCATGACAACCGAGACCGCTAGGGTTTGACGGCGTCGAAGTCACTCGCCTGCCGCGCTAGGAATAGGTGATCAAACAACCCGTATTCGCCGTCGATCGGAGAGAGCGCCAGCCCGGTAAGCGTAAACTCTCCAAAATCGGCAAACAGATCACGCGTCACCAGCACAAATTCCTCAGGAAGTTTTTCATCGATCAATACCGAAGCACCGTAGCACTCTGGTCCCGGACCGGAGTGGTAGCGAAATTTGGCGCCGGGTTTGGTGCCGTCTCCGGGCCCCCATTTCCCGTCGTGATTCAATTGCAGACAGATTGACTGGCCACCTTTCTTTTTCCAGGCAAACTGCAGAAAGCGGTATTCACCCTCTGCTGGCTTTTCACGAATTTTCAATCCCAATCCGGGAACCAGTTCGTTGAAACGCTGGTCGGGGGTGACCTTGATGCTGCCATCACCGGAAAATTTCTGGCCGGTTTCCAGACTGATTTTTCCACCGCCCTTGCTCAGATACTCAATGAACTTAGCTGGCTCCTGGACAATGGCCAACAGCTTCTCTCCAGGCGGTTTTTCGCCCGGCACCACCTTCAACTCAACCGTCAGCTCGTTGCTGCGAACGATCAGATTTTCTTTCTTGGCGATCGGCGCCGCCGTGGCGACCAATTTCACGTTTTTCAATTCGGCGGCCTTCGTGCCGTAGGGAAAACGAACCGGCAGCAAAAAGTCGTTCTTGTCCGCCGGCACAACCACTTTGGGAGCCGGATAACCCTTGGGCAGCGAGGCCAGGGTCACGGTGACGGCGTGCGCGAATCCTTCTACCCGTACGATCTTGCCGGACAAATTGCCGGTGTCCCCTTCGCCCGCCTTGGCTTCGATTTTGTCTTCACCCGCGAGTTCGAGTGTCAGGGGCGAAAGCGTCGCCAACGAAATCACGTCGCCGGCCACACTCTCCAACACCGACTTCTTGTCGTCGGACAACAATTCGGCAACCAGTGTCAGACCCCAGTCGCGCGAGGCCAGATCGGTCGGCACCAGCACTTGAACCTCGGCCTGGCTGGCATCCCCCGCCAGCGTCGGCGTGCCCTCTAGGCGGAGCGCGCGATCGACATCATCGACCATCACGTCCTTCTTGTTCTGTTTGACTTTCTTGCGCGGCATGACTTGCGTCGTCGTCAAGCGAAGCCGCACATCCCCCTGTACTCCATCGCGCCGGGTCAACTCGACCTGGAGCGCCAGGGGCATTCCGCGGAACAGCGACTCTTGGTTCTTCACCTGCCACGTCAGCGAAATCGGCGTCGGCTGGCCAACCGCCAAGCCCAGCTCACCGCGCAACCAGGGCTGGTACTTCGAAATCGGGTTTTCTGCCATTTGCGCCACGCGCCACACGGGTGGGTCGAGGTCGCTCGCCCGGCCGCGAATGGAAAGCAACCCGTGGACGGGCTTGGAGGCACTTGCCCGGATGATCACCAATCCACGCTGAGAGCCCGCAGCGATGGTGTTTCCCGCCGCTTCGACTCCGTCTGGCAAACCGTCGACAGAGAGTTCGATCGGTCCCTGGTAAGCTTGGCGGCTCACCTGAACCAGAATCAGCTGGCCGGCCCCAGCCGGGATATTGACCCGGTCGGCGGAGAGCGAAAGCTGAAAGTCAGGGCGTCCCAGATCCTGAACCGCGATCCGGTAGACAAACGCCTTCCCACCCCGCTTCTGTAGGTCGCTGAGCGCGACTTGTACTTTCGTGGTCCCCGCCGGGACGGTGAAATCCAGTCCGGGGTCGGAAGTTCCCGCTCGATCATCGTTGTTGGCCAGCTGCTTGCCGTCTTCGGCCCGAATGGTCAACACACCGTCCAGAGGTGAACCGGCGCGCCGGGCACGGACATCAAACCGCAGCTTGGCGCCCGGTGTAACGGGCAGCAGAAAACGGTCCTCTTCTCCCGGAGTAGCTAGTCGCCCGTTGACGGCAACCGGAGCCATACTCAATTCCTGGAGCGCATCGCCGGGCGTCGTCTGTTCAAGCTCTTCTGCGTGGTCGCTAATCAGCACGGGCGGGATCGCACCGGTGTAGCGAAGTGGGTTTTCGACCCGCGCCGGTTGCGTGCCCGATCGACTCGCATCGACGCTGGCCGGGGCCGAATCCACCTGATCGATCGCGAGAACTTCCAGCGGGGCGGGCTTCCCCTGTTGCACCCCCAGCGGAAACACCAGGTCCGCGTGCTGAAGATCCCCCACCTTTAAACGAAAGAATCGGTCCGCGCCACCGAGAAACTGACGGTCGTGTATCACGATGGTGTACTCACCGTCCTCCGGCAGTTCTGCCGCGCAACGCGCGTCACCCGCCAACAGGGGCCGAGGCGGCGACCAGGCAAACTGAGTTCCGCGTGGATTCAACAAGCGGACGACCGGATTCAAACCCGACCCCAGACGGCGGGCCTCCACGTCGATCGCGACGCGTTGCCCGCGGACTCCATGAAAACGGATACGAATCCGCTGATTGGCGACCACAGCGCCACTGATCGCGGCCGGCAAAGCGTCCAGTTTTTCGACGAGCCCAAGCTGTGGGAGGCGGTCCACACCGACCGGTCGCGGATTGGAAATGCCCGCATCGGTCGCAATTCGCAATTGGCAGATGCCGACCGGCGCGGCGCCATCGAGGGCAATTTCGATCTCTACACGAGTCGCGCTGCTGCCGGGCTGTAGCGTCTGAGATCGAATCGGAAAGGGCAGGACGATTTGTGGATTCGGTAACAGCTCACTCCCCTCGATGACCAGTCGGGTGGTCCCATCGACGCGCAGGCCCTGGACCGAGAGCTTCTGGATCTCCGGCGCTGCTCGACCGGGGGTCGGGGCAACGGCCAGCCAAACCAGGCCGACGGCCAGGTGAGACAACAGGGACAACGATCGCATCCGAGCATTCATGATTGACCTTTCGTGTCCAGGGCGCGGCACCGCCATGATTGTCCCACATTGGCGGGAACAGTGGCAGGTCGGACTACGGCGGCGAGCGGCGATTCCATGCGTCAGAGATCCGCGATTCCCACGCGGGCAGCCAGGCGACGGTGATCCCAAAACTACTTAAACGGGTCTTCTTCTGACGGCGCCTGGGGCTTGGTAGCCGGTTTTTCTGCTGGCTTAACAGGCGCCCCTTCGGCCGCCGGTTGCTTTTGCGGTGGCAGGAAAAACAGCCCGGCGATCTTCTGGTCGGCATCGAATGCCAGCCGGAACACCAGGGGCGACTTCTCGAATGTGCAGTCGACGTCAATCACGGTATGCGGGCCGGCCTGGGTGCGGCGGACGGCATTCTGCTTTTGCAGCGCCCCGACCTGACCGGTGACGGTCTGCCAAATCTGCTTGAGCTTCGTTGCCGGCATGGCCTGCTTCACGTTGGCGTCAAAGCCCTCGGTCGCCTTCTCAAATTCCCCGGCAACCAACAACTCCAACATCGAGCGGGTCAGCTGTTCCAAGCCATCGGCCGGTGCTTTCTGGTCGGCCGCCTCGGCAGTCGCCTGCTCGTCCCCCTTGGCGGGAGCTGCCGGCGCTGGCTTCTCGGCAGGCGCCGGCTGGGCCGCGTCACCGGGGGCCGCCGGCTCTCCAAACGGGTTCGCTTCCTCTTTGGCGGGAGCTGCAGGCGCTGGCTTCTCGGCAGGCGCTGGCTTCTCGGCAGGCGCTGGCTGAGCCGCGTCACCGGGGGCCTCCGGCTCTCCAAACGGGTTCGCTTCCTCTTTGGCGGGAGCTGCAGGCGCTGGCTTCTCGGCAGGCGCTGGCTGAGCCGCGTCACCGGGGGCCTCCGGCTCTCCAAACGGGTTCGCTTC
>PADE01000171.1 GCA_002702965.1 Planctomycetaceae bacterium | reverse complement strand
GGCGGCTTCGTCGCCGGTGCCGACAAGCAGCTGTCGGACAATCTGCGCATCGGCGTCTTCGCCGGCACCGGCCGCGAGGACATCACCGACGGACCACTCGACAAGTGTGCCCTGGCTCAACCCTCGGCCCTAGCCACCGACGGCACTCACCTGTTCGTTGCCGACAGCGAGGGATCGTCGATCCGCAAGATCGATACCAGGCCGAACGGCCTGGCCACGACCGTCGTCGGTGCCCACGACCTGTTCCGTGGCCGGGCGCTTTTCGAGTTCGGGGACATCGACGCAGTGGGAGACAAGGCTCGCCTGCAACATCCGCTCGGCGTCGCCTTCCACAACGGATCGCTTTACGTCGCTGACATGTACAACGCGGTCATTGGTCACTACGAAGTCCCATTGACACATCCAAAACGGGACCGCCAGCACGGACGGATCTGGCGGATTACCTATGGACAGGACGCTGATTTCCGCCACGCACCTCCACACACGGTAGACAACCAGGTTGACAACCTGGCTTCGCCCAACCTGGTGCTTCGGTCGCAGGCAACGCATCGGCTGGTGACGGGCCCCGACGAACCGGTCTTAGCAGCCTGCCGCAAAGCGCTTCATGCAGGCGCGATTGACACCCAACGAGCGCACTCTCTTTGGGTCCTGTATCGCAAGTCGGCACTGACGATGAAAGACATTCAAACTGCGGCAGGCGATCCGTCGCCACTGGTCCGAACGCACCTTGTCAAAGTGCTGCACGAATCTGCTACGTGGACAGACGCCAAACAACTTCTGGTATCAAACTTCCTTGCAGACTCGGATGCGTTTGTTCGTCGGGCGGCTGTGGAAGCACTTGCGAAACATGCTTTATCCGAGAGTATCTTGCCGCTTCTACAACTCTGGGAGCGGACCGACTCGCGCGACACGTGCCTGGTGCACGCGACAAAGATCGCCATACGCAACGCACTCGCCAAGCCCGCTGCATTGCGAACCTACCTGGCAAATGCTTCTGCTTCCCACCAGGCGATGCTTGAGACCATTGTACTGGGCTTGCCAAAGGAAGAGTCCGCCGCCTTCCTGCTCAATCGTGTCACGAGCGGCAAGCTCGAGCTGCTGGGAAAGCCAAACGTTGTGACGCACGTTGTACGTTACATTGGCAACGACTCTCTGCCCATAGTCTGGGCATTGGCAGAGTCCTTGACCCTCGACGAAGAGGACGGCGCAAGGACATTCCTCGCATTCCAGGAAGGGGCGGCACAGCGCGGAATCAATGTCCCCCTCGCGTTACTGGACAGGGCAACTGTAATCGTGCTCAACCAGCTCGCCTCATCCGATATAGAGCAAGTCAACGCGGGAATCGGGTTTGCTTCGAAACTCAAACTCACCAAAGCCGTCCCGGAATTGCGACGACTCAGCCAATTGAACACACCGCATCCGACGGCACGCCTGGGAGCGGTGTTAGCGATCGAGGCGATCAACCCGCCCGAACTGCCCGCGATCTTCTTTAGGATTATCGATGACCCTCGCGAGTTGCCCATCGCTCGCCAGTATACGAGCGAAAAGCTAGCGGCACGGCCAGATCTAAAGCTTCGCAAGGAAATCACTGCACGGTTGTCTCGTGCGTCCCAACTTGTGGCCATCGGGTACGCACGCGGGCTCGCGACGGACAATCCCGGAATCACGATCTTGCTCAATGCCGTCAGTAGCGGCCGCATCTCTCGACGTGTTTTGCTGGACCCAAAGGTCAATGGGCTGATCGATGCAAACGGGAGTGCAGCCGACGCCGAACGTTGCGCAGTCCTGTTGGCGGACCTACCGTCGTTCGGGCAAGTGATTGAGCAACGAGTCATCGCACTCGCAGCCAAGTACTTGTCAGCGAAGCCAGATGCGACTCAGGGGAAACTCACCTTCCGCAAACTGTGTGCGAGCTGCCATCGGCTGGCGAATGAAGGTGAACAAGTCGGTCCCGAACTGGACGGGGTCGGATTACGCGGTATTGGTCGCCTCCTCGAAGATATCTTGGATCCCAACCGCGCAATCGATGCCGCGTATCGAGCGACGTTGATTCAGACCGTTGGCGGGCAAGTCATTAACGGCCTTGTAACCGGTCGCGCAGGGCAAGTTGTCACCATTGTCGATGCAACAGGCCAGCCTCGGCGCATTCCCGTTGCAGAAATCGAAGAGCAAAAGAAGCTCTCGGTCTCCGCCATGCCGGCGAATATCGTCGAGTCACTCAAGGAACCGCAGCTGTTTGACTTGCTGGCGTTCCTTTTGTCGCAACAACAAGAACGATTGAACTCGTCCGAGAATTCACCAAGGAGTAATCGATGATCCCACGCGCAACGCTCGTTGTGGTCGTCCTGGCAACTTGTTTGCCAGCGTTCGCTCAGCAAGAACGTCCCTATGGCAAGATTCACATTTCCACCAAATATTGGTCGGAGGGCGCCGGCATCGGCGATTTCAACTGCGACCAGGTTGGCGACATCGTTTGCGGCCCCTATTGGTACGCTGGACCGGATTTCAAGACGAAACACCAAATCTACGAAGGCAAGTCGTTCCCCAACGACCGACTCTACAGCAACAACTTCTTTTCGTTTGGCTACGACATCAACGACGACGGCTGGGACGATGTGCTGACCATTGGCTTCCCGGGGCAGGCAGCACATTGGTTTGAAAACCCAAGACATACTGGCACAAAATGGAAGAAACGGATTGCTTTTCCGCATGTCGACAATGAGTCACCGACTTTCGCTGACATCACTGGGGATGGACAGCCTGAGATTGTCAGTTCGTACAAACGCCAACTCGGCTATGCGACCTTTGACAAGAAGTCTCCCGACAAGGTCTGGGAGTTTCACGCAATTTCTGACACCGGTCCGTGGAACACCTTCAGCCACGGTCTTGGGATCGGAGACGTAAACGGTGACGGAAAAATGGACTTCTTGACCGCTACCGGCTGGTATGAGCAGCCCCAAGACGAAACAGCGAATCCCGCGGACGACAATCCCGTCACTTGGCGACATCATCCGTTTCAATTCTGTCCCGGTGGCGCCCAGATGTTTGCGTACGACGTCGACGGTGATGGAGACAACGATGTCATCACGAGCTTGCGAGCCCACGCCTATGGTCTGAGCTGGTTTGAAAACAAAAAAGACGCTGCCGGACGAATCACTTTCACAGAACATCAAATCATGGGCAACAAGCCCGAACAAAATCGTTTCCGCGTTGCCTTCTCCCAGCTGCACGCCTTAGCTTTGCACGACATGGATGGCGACGGCTTAAAGGATATCGTCACCGGAAAATGCTACTGGGCTCACAACGGACACGATCCTGGCGCGAAGGATCCGGCCGTAATTTACTACTTCAAACTGACACGTGGCGACCACGTTGAATTTGTACCGACCATTGTCGACGATGACTCCGGTGTGGGACGCCAGATTTCAATCGGCGATCTGAACAACGACGCGGCTCCTGATATTGTTTGTGCGAACAAGAAGGGAGTCTTTGTATTTCTGCAAGGAATCAAGACCAACCCGCTGTCATTGGATTGGCCACAACTGGACAGCGTCGAATCGCAACCGTTGCTTGCACAAGTCGACCGGCTTCAGGCGGCGATGGATTTCATCGGGAGCCCGCTATCGGACGAGTCCATCAAACAAATCGCTGGCATCAAACAGAGAGCGCCTCGAGACGATACGGTGGAGGCCATTCAAAACTTGCTCGACCCGTATTGCCTGCTGGCGATTGAAGTGGATTCCACCGGTGCAGTGACAACGACAAGGGGGGCTGGCAAACCCGAACTGCTGCAAGAGGGTTGGCGAAACTTTCTCGTCAAAGTTATCAACCGGGCCGAAAAGGAAATGCCGCTATATGTTTCATCTCCCAATGCTGGTGACGTACCGGGAGCGACTGCTGAGCAAGCCACAGAACGCTGGCTCGACGTGAACATGTACAATGGCCGGCCAATGACTCCGCGTCTGTCGGGACTCCAACTTGAGTACCGTCTGCTACAAGTCTTTAGTGGTCAACCTGGGAGAAATACNGGAACGCTCACCTTCGCAGTCGACGCGGGNCAGTTCGCGCAGCCAGATGAAAGCCTGTTGGATGAATGGACGTTTGAAAAAGATCTGGGCGGTTGGATCGGAGTTCAAGAAGCAAAGCTGTTAGACGGGACAGTACGAATCGTCTCAAAGACCGGCCCCGCCTATATCGAAAACCGTAAATTGAAAGGGAACCCATCTGGCAAGCTCGAGCTGCGTTTGTGGATGAAGAGTCCACGAGGTGGTCGCGCAACCGTTTTTTGGGCCAATGGCCCAATCGAGAAAGGCAACATCGGGCAGGCACAGTTTTCACTGAAGGCGAGTGTTTCTCGTGAATATCGTGTCGTTGTCGATGCGGTCGAGATGACTGGAATACGCCTGGTTGTGCCTTCGGACTCCGTCATCGACTGGATTCGGCTGGCACAGTTAGCAGACTCGGCCACGACATCTGGCAGCGTCGCCATGCCGTTTGACACCGTCCCGGCAACGAAAGTAACTCTGCAAATACGCGATGAGNAGCTCCAAGCAACCACGGCGGGTTTGTTGATTCGCGATCGCAAAGGACGCGTCTATCCGACACAATCCAAGCGACTGGCGCCCGACTTCTTTTTCCATCCGCAGATTTACCGACGTGATCAAGAGACCGTTGCCCTGCCACCCGGCAAGTACTCTGTAAAGTGTTGGCGCGGCCCCGAGTCGATTGTGGAAATGAAAGAGTTGATTGTGGGGAATGAGCCAACCACTTTGGAGTATTCTGTCAAGCGATGGGTAGATCCGGCTCAGTTCGACTGGTATTCCGGAGACCACCATATCCATGCAGCCGGTTGTGCCCACTATCAAAATCCCACTCAAGGTGTTCATGCAAGGGACATGGCTCGCCACTGCATGGGTGAGGACCTGAAAGTCGGGTGCAACCTGACTTGGGGCCCTTGCTTCGATTACCAGAAGCAGTTCTTCACAGGACANGTGGATCAGGAGTCGGTTTATCCTTATCTACTGCGTTACGACGTTGAGGTGTCGGGGTTCGGATCGCATAGCTCTGGACACCTTTGTTTGCTGCGACTGCGTGAGCAGATCTTCCCTGGCGGTGATTCCAAGGACCATTGGCCAACCCTTGGGCTCAACACGTTGAAGTGGGCCAAATCACAGGGAGCCATCTGCGGACCCGCTCATTCATCCGCCGGACTGGCACCCTCCGAGGATCGAGTCGACGGAACCGACGGCCCGCCGCTGGCCGGATGGAACCAATCGGGCATGCAGAATCTCCCCAACCATTTCATTCCTCGCTACGACGGAATCGGCGCAAACGAATATATCGTTGACGTGACTCACAAGGTGCCTGGTCCCGACGGCAAGTTGGTCCGGGCGATCGATTTTATCTCCTCAATGAATACCAATCGCGTCGCCGAGTGGAANATGTGGTACCACACGTTGAATTGTGGTTTCCGTGTGAAGGTGAGCGGCGAAACAGACTTTCCTTGTGTGACCGACGATCGTGTGGGAATCGGTCGCGTCTATGTCAAGGTGAAGGACCGCTTGGAATTCGACGACTGGTGCCAAGGCATTACAGAAGGACGCAGCTACGTCAGCGACGGCTCAGGGCACCTGATCGACTTGACTGCGCGTCACGCAGACCAAATTGTCGAGCTTGGACTCAACGGCAGTGAGTTGCAACTCCGGGAACCCGGTCGCGTAACGCTGAATCTCAAAGCGGCGGTTCTCCGTGACGATCACCAGAACATCAACATTGAACTCATCAAGAACGGGTATCCAGTAGCCCACAAGATCATCACCGCCAACGGAACGATGCATGACGTCTCGTTCGAAGTTGAAGTAGACAAGAGCAGTTGGCTCGCCGTCCGCAGCGCGGCTTATGCCCATACCAATCCCATCTTTGTCGTCGTTGGCAAGAAACCCATCAGGGCCTCCGCGGCGAGCGCCGAATGGTGCCTGATGGGCGTTGACCGCTGTTGGAATACCAAAAAGCGAACCTACGCCGACGATGAGCAGTCAGACGCCAAGGCCGCCTATGACCATGCGCGTACCGTCTACAAGAAGATTCTCGTCGAAGCGAAGGCCGTCCATTGACTGCGGAGACCGGAAGCTCGTTCCGGTGCGATTAACCAAAGTGACCTGCCCCCGTGAATGGTACCACTCGTTAAGTGTTAATCTGCTTTCTGTGACTGGACGATGCGTAACGCAGCCAGGGATTGAAAGTAATCTAGGGCAGTGAAGTCCCCTAATATCTGAAGGCTGAACTCGTGGGAAATCGATGGATCCGCATCCTGTTCGTTGGCTGGCTAGTCAGCAGTGGGTGGACTCTTCTCTTAGCAGACGAAACGAAAAACGATGCGAAGAAACAGAAGTTGCGAACCATCCGGGTTCCCGCGGACCATCGGCGGATCCAGCAGGCGATTGATGTTGCGAGTGACGGCGACACCGTGCTGGTTGCTCCCGGGATTTATCGTGAGCAGCTTCGTCTAGAAGGCAAGCAGATCACGTTGGCCTCACAATTCCTGGTTAGTCGTGCGATAAGGGAAATTGAGCGAACGGTGCTCGACGGCTCCGTTTCCGGCAAGGCAAAGTCCACCCGTGGGAATACATTGATCACCGTGGCAGGGGACGTGGGTGCCGGGACCCGCATCGTTGGGTTCACCATCAAGAATGGCGACGATGGGATNAACTGTGCGGCGAACATCGAGATCGCACACAACCGGTTTATCAATAACGGCGACGCGATTGACTACGAGGGCGGCGGCGGCGTCTGTCGGTCGAATACGTTTGACAAGAACGGTGATGATGCGGTCGATCTGGACGGAGCGAGCGAAGCGGTCATTGAAGATAACGTGATTCGGAACACTGGAGATGATGGCATTGAAATCCGCCTGCACAAGTACAGCGGCAGGACGCTCAACATCGTGATCCGCCGNAACCNGATNATNGGCAGCGGNGAAGACGGCATCCAGATCATNGATTACCCGGANNTGTCCAATCGCATTATCCGCATCGAGCGGAACGTGATTGTCCAGACGAAAATGGCGGCGATTGGCTGTATGGCAGATGGGAAGACGGGAGAGAATTACGAGGCAGCNGATATCCCGGAGCGCATTGAGGTCATCAACAACACACTGCTCCATAACCATTACGGTATTACTGGGGGCGATTCCCTGCTGGCGATGAACAATGTAATTGTCGGCACAAAGAAGATCGCCTTGAAACAAGTTGACGGTAATTCGGTGCTGGCATTCAACCTGCTGTGGGACAATGAAGTCGACAACGCGGGAAGCAATGTGGAGGAGAAGTCGACGATTCGAATAGACCCGAAACTTGGCAGCGGTCATCGTCCGGAGAAGAGTAGTCCCTGTGTTGATGCTGGGACGAGTCTCTTCATGCAGGGTGACGCGGTCCTGTTGAAGCTTCCTCGAGCCTCATACATCGGCAGCGCTCCCGACCTAGGGGCGTTCGAACTTGCCCGCTGAAAGATATCTTGCACTCAGATTATTCGGATTCGGATCGAATGTATTGCGTCTCTCCGAGTCAAACGGNGCCTCAGCTATGGTGGTGTCGGAGTTGAGTTGACGGTCGCTGATACGCCATTGAACCAACCCGATATCGCGAGGAAAGACATCCCCCCTGGCATACGTTTCTCTTCTCTTCTGTATCCGATGGCCGGTCCCGAACGCTGTGAGTATTGTTCCGTCCGGGAGCAGAACCGAACAAGTGCTCTTTGGCGCTGGAGACGTGTACCAACCGCGGGATTCCTTCGTACTTAGCTGCCCCTTCCAGAGAGCCAGAATATACTTGTGATCAAGATCCCAGGTCTTTCCGTTATCATGACTCACAATGGCCTCTATGCCGAATTGTGGAAACCCATCAGGCGTATCAGGATAGCCCACACGAACCACATGGGTCATCACGATGTCACCGTTTGGCATCACGACCATGCTTGAGTGATGCCGCCCCCAGCCATAGATCATATTGTCGGTATACCGAGACCATGTGTGGCCATTGTCTTTGGAAATGGACACGCCAAATCCACAGTAATGGTCTATGTTGGGCAGCTTCACTCCTTGATAGAACTTCCGCAATGGGTCGGGGCGGCAGGTTACTACCATGTCGCCATTCTTCGCGCGCGCGATAGCTGTCTCATGTGCCCCGCGCCATTCCGGAATGAAGCGTCCTGTACTCCAGGTGCGCCCCCCGTCCATACTGGACCGCAGCAACGCCTGGGTTCCATGGGTAAACCATAAGAATGGCTTATANNTTCCTTTTCCGTTTCCGCCGGTCCCCCATATACGCGTGGTCTTGCCAGTCTCTGGATCTTTGTCGACCAGGTATTGATCCCAGTTAATCCACATTCCTCCGCCAGGAGCCAGTGGCTTTACCACAGGTCTGCTCCATGTCCGGCCGTAATCATGGCTGAAAGTGATCTTTTGATTGCCCTCCTCGGGTTCCATGCTGTGATGGACATCAAAAAAGAGCCTGCCGTTACCCAGATAAGTCAGGCCGAAACCTCCCCGCGTAACACCTGGGCCTCGAGTCGGACGACGCAAAAAGCTCCACGTTGCTCCGAGGTCATTGCTGGAGATGATCAGTGCCCAGGGGGCACCACCTGGATGACCCAGGGACAACAGCATAAGGAGCCGTTTCTTTTCAGGCATGTAGACCAGATAGGGCCACCTGTTCTCGGCGCCAAAAGTGTCCTTGGTCATCGCTGACACGGGGATCCATGTTTCATTAACAATCTGGAACCTGGCCGGTAGGACGATCCGGTTCTCGCTGCCATTCACCAGCTGAATGGTGTGAGGTCGCCACTGAGCTTGGCACGGTGCCGTCATCAGCAGGCACCCCACCAAGCTGGTCAATAGCAGGAGAAGGCGTTCGCGTAGTTCCTGGCCTGCCTCTTTGCGAGACAAGAAGCGGCTGCCGAATCGACTCGACACGTCACCGGTGAGCTCAACTTCGTAGTGTCTCAACTCAACCAGCGCGTTCTCCATCGAAGCCTCCAATCGGTCGTAGTCATCGGCCTCCACGGTATCGCAAAACGCCCCAGTCTCCCCACCCCACCCCCGGTTTTCAACCCGCCAGATCCGAACCACGCCCCCCGGCGTCAGGCAGTGGGGTATTTTTCAACGTGCTCAATGTCGATCTCGTTGACACAAAAGGCGAGTCGTTGAGCCGGGGAGGTGCAATTTCCGGCGACGACAAGTCGGTCGAATACATGCTCTTTGGGGAAAAGGTCCTGCCATCCAACACGGTCTTGAAGATCAACCTTGTGATCGGTCAAAAACCGCTCAAGGTGCCGTTCAAGTTCCAGAACGCTAATCTGCCGACACAGAAAGCCAAGGTAGGTGCGAAGACACCGGATGCGGCCACGGTCAAGAAACAGCTGACGCCCGCTCAGCTTGCATGGGGCGATCCGGTTGTCAACAGCATCGGCATGCTGCTGGTGCGCTCGAAAGACGGCGGCCGAACATGGAACACGCCGCGGAAGCTGGAACTCGCCGGTCCAGTGATCTGCCCCAGTTGCTGTTGCTGGAGAGCGGCGTTTTGGTGNGCAGCTACGGAAGCATCCGCAAACGCATAAGCGTCATCGTGAGTTGGGACGGCGCCGGCCGCCACTGGACCAAGCCGTTCGTTCTCTATCGAGGTGAGACAAGCGGCTACTGCAACCTTCAGTCGCTCGCCACTGATCGTTTTCACGTCTGTTATCAGGAAGGCACGTTTCTCAATCTCCAGGAAGGTGGCAACCGCCTCGTCCGCGTCGAGCTAACGGCGAGCAAATAGCCGAGTTCCAAAGACAAGGCCATCCGCCTTTGGGACGCANATCTGACCGTGGGCGTCCTTCAAGGACTTGGCCGCCTCATGAATTTGGTGACTTCTCCGCAGAGGTCATCGTCGGTTGTCATGGGTGACAAATGTGGTCACACTGCGCGTGACTGGCGTGCGGCGCAAACCGTGCGGCGCAAACTCTGTGAGTCAACGCGCATTCCAGTGATCGAAGAGATCATTGACGGAGACAAATAGGATGTACTCAACGAAAACCGTGGCTCTTCTCGCTGGTTGGATGACCGTCCTCTTCATGCCTGCGTCGCTTTACGCGGAGAACCCGTTCATCACAGGTCGCACCCAGACGATTGCGTTTGGTGGCGGTCCAGGTCCGGAGAACACGGTCGCTGCCGTGCGCAANTCATTAGAGTTGGGCGTGCCGATGGTCGAACTTGACGTTCGGCTCACGAAGGACGGCGTGCCGGTGCATATGCACGATGCAGATGTTTCCAGAACGACAAACGGCAAGGGAAACATTGCGGACATGACGTTCGCGAAGGTGCGCCAGTTGGATGCCGGGGCGAGCAACGTTGAAGCGACGACGCTCAAGCGACATTACGCGGGTGAGCGGATCCCGACGCTGAAGGAGATGATCGAAACGGTTGGCGAGAGAGCCGTGATTTTGTTGGACCTGAAGGTACCAGAGGTGGCTCGTCCTGTGGTTCAAACCATCAAACAAGCGGACGCGTTCGATCGCATCGTATTCCGCGTCCCGAATGATCGAGAAATCCGCAGGCTCCGGGGAATGGATTCCCGGGCGCAGTTTGTCCTCCGTGGTCCGCTGCGCGAAAACGATCTAACGAAGCTGCTTCGTCGTTTGAAGAAGCTCGCAGTGGTCGCTTACACGCCCGACGAGTGGCAGCGGATCACCCCGCGGCTCGTGAAGCGGTTTCACTCCTTTGGGATCGCCGTCTGGGTCGTCGGGTCGAACCGGCCCAGCGAGATGGTGCGGATGGTCGAAGCAGGAGTGGATGGCATGTTTACTGAATCGCCGACGATTCTGTTACAGATCGTTCGTGACTCCCGCAAGGTTGCGCCGTCGCCCAATCAAGAGCGACCCAAACCGTACGGGGATGAAGCGTCGTTGCTACCGCGTCGGACGACTATGGCTCTTTCTTCTTGCCTGCGGCTTCAGCGGCCGGGTGGACGTTGCCGGTTTGGTCGCCGCCCAGCCAGCGGCACGCTGAGCGGCAATACGGCCACCGAGAGCAGCCGCGACGGGTTCGTTGTGGCTACCTTCACCACCTCCAACACGGCCTCGTTTATTTCAAACGTGTCGAGTAACAACGGGATGAAGGGCTACGCTATCTTAGGCACGCCCGCACGATCGCCAAGATGCCCGACTTCGGTGCGGCCGGTAGTTCGGGCCAGGCAGTGATCACCTCATTCAGCTCCGTATCAACGACTTGATTGGCCGCACCGAGTGCACCGCTTTTTGCAGCGCNNGTGNNGGCAAGGTGNCTGTTTCCCGNNGGAANTTCGGGTTGCCANCGGAATCATAATTCGCGCGTCGGGGGTTCGAGTCCCTCATCGCCCACTAAAGGCATTTCTTGTGATTGACCGTGAAGGTCGATGATGGGAAATGCCTTTTTTTCTAGAGTCTCCGATTTTNCTGAAGGAGGNNGATGGGAATTGACAGCCGNATCTGCCCCCGGTTTNTGCTTTTGATACTGAAGAGAATAAACCGAATCTACTTTGAAGTTGTTAATGCGTTTTGAATTACTTTAAGTGTGGGGATCGGCACATCGGGCTCAATTGGCTGTACAGCAATGAATTCACCCTCCGTCCCGTATGGCGCATAGTTCCGTCCTGGTATTCCCACCCAATCTTGTTCAAATAACTCCTCTGGTGCGGGTAGTGATCCGGCTATGTCATCACCCAGATTGACCTCAAAAAACTTGTTGTCATAGACGTAGAAAATCTTTTCTCCATCACGAGACCACGTTGGGAAGACACCACCATCAATGGAAACTTGACGCGCGTTTTCAACATCAAGTGGCATCGGTGCCACAAAGATCTCATACCTTCCAGTACGATCCGATACAAATGCAACCCATTTGTCATCGGGCGATATCACAGGCCCCCAATTGACGCTTTCATTTTCAACACTCATGCTCTCCAAATCGGTAACACCTGAAGCATCTGCGATTCCGTTGTTTCTTTCGAGCAACATAATGTCTGAACTGGAGCCAAAGGCAACCCTGACATACCAATCGTCGAATTCTGCCAACTTCTCTTTGTCACTGCCAAAGGCTGACATTTTGTACAATCCAGTACGACCATTGACTCTGGATCCGAAATAAATCTCTTTTCCATCAGGCGTCCATAATGGGAGATGGTTACTACCTTCACTAGTCACTTTTCTAATCGTTTTCTCTAACAGATCGTAAATCCAAACATCGTCCCGTTCAGCCACAATTCCGAGAGTTAAGTACCTCTCATCCGGAGACAACTCAAACCGCCCAAAACTTCCTGATGGAAAGTTTTCCAGTCTCTCTTTCACCTGGCCGTCCTGGCCCATAATGGCCAAATACCCTTCTTCAATACGGCGACCTTCGAGAAATACAATTGTGCCATTATCTGAAACATCAAAATGGGCATTGCCTGTAATGCCATTGCTAGCGACTCGTGAAGCAATTGTAATTTCATCTCCAGAAAGCGCAGTCGTCGCGACATCAAATGCTCTCGCATACAATCCACCATCGCGACAATACACCAGGTAACCGCATTCGCAGTATTCCACATGCATACCCACAATGCCTAGCGACACAACCGTTTGATTCGATGGGTCAAACACCATCGTTTCAGAATAGTCGTCGTGAAAACTGTTTCGCTTGGTAGTGAAAACCAGCCTGCCATCGGGTAATCCGGATGGATTCTCACAGCCGCCCCAAAATGCTACGTATAGTTTTTCGCGAGCACCGCCTGACTCCGGAATTCGCCAGAGCGTGGATGCTTCTGTCGTCGGATAGTAAATGAAACCATCCGCTTGCCAGGCCCCGGCACTGCCTACCTCTGCATCGGCAAGTGTCTTTACGTTTCCACCGTCAGCATGTACTACACACAACTTCTCGTTGAGTACGAACGCAATCTGCCTGCTATCTGGAGAAAAGAATGGGCTGTGCGCACCCTCCGTTCCTTTCACGGTAACATTCGAAAAACCGTTCATCTTGCGAATAACCAACGGATCGGTTCGCATCCCTGTTGAGTAGACAATCGTTCGCCCGTCGGGTGAAATCGCAAAACACGTTTGCAAACAGGCCGTAGATTCCATNCCCAANACTACCGGATCTTGAAGCTCTATCGACGAGTAGAACGGTTGCACCGNGGCTGTCGTATCGATGCTCAACTTGCCATCAGAGTTNCCGCCCNGAATAAGCCANCCAGACAAAAGTCCACAAAGAGCGGCAAGAANACAAACACCAGTGATCAGTAGCTTTTGTCGGCTTGATTGCCTAAACACCGTTGGGCCAATTGCCGATGCACTAGCCAATGTAGACTTGCCGCCAATTAATTCTTCAAGCTCGATCCGTATCATGCCTGCATCAGGAAGTCTGGCGTCAACATCTTTTTGCAGGCAACGCTCGAGGAGTTTCATTACTGGCCCTGGGATATCGGTGGGCAACAATGTCCAGTCTGGTTCTCGCTCTAAGACATTAACAAGCGTGTCAGAGATATTGTCTCCGCAAAACACGCGTTGACCGGAAAGCATTTCAAACAGTATGCAGCCTACAGCCCAAAGATCCGCTCGCTTATCAACGGTCCTTCCACGAGCTTGTTCCGGACTCATATAAGACGGCGTTCCAATTACCTGACCTGCCGCAGTTTGAGCGGCCTGGTCCACCGACGACCCTGATCCACCAATACGCATGTTCTTAGCTAAGCCAAAATCCAGTACTTTGACTGTAAAACTCGACGTCAATCTGATATTCGCTGGTTTGAGGTCTCGATGCACGACACCGTGATTGTGTGCAACCTCTAATGCAGAAGACACTTGTAGAGCGATTTGCAGTATCTCCGACAGTGTCAACTTGGATGCGGTAATCACTTCATCCAATCCCTGTCCTTCTACGTATTCCATGACCAGGCAATGCTGGCCCCTGATTTCTTCGTGACTATAGACGGTTGCGATATGCGGATGACTGAAGGATGCCAACAGAGTGGCCTCCCGTTTGAATCTCGAAATCCGACTTTCGTCACTCGCAAACTCCGCCGGCAAAGTTTTTATCGCAACGGTACGATCGAGTTTGGAATCGATCGCCTCGTATACGATTCCCATGGCACCTTGACCAAGAACACGCACGACCTCATAAGGCCCAATTGTGTCTTCGGAAGAACTGGGGGATCCATCCGATGGTGCAATCGTCTCGGCATCATTGAAATCAGAGCCAGATGTAATTCCGTCGTTGCTACTCATTCTGGAAGGTTCCTGGTCAATCTCGGCTGCTAATACTCAAACGATAAGGATCTACGTTTTGTAGCATGCGGGGGGAGGGTCAGGGGCTACTTCTCAATTTTGCAGTTGGGAAGTGCCTTCTGCAGTTCGGCGACGCCCGTGTCGGTGATCTGCTTTGGCAGGCCGAGGGCTTGCAGGCTGGTCAGCCCCTGCAGATGCACCAGCCCCGCGTCGGTGATCTTGGTGTCGCCGAGGTTGAGCGACTTCAACTCACTCAGCCCCTTGAGGTGCACCAACCCTGCGTCGGTGATTCGGGTGTGGCCGAGGCCGACCTTCACTACCTCACCGTTGTCATTTCGCTCGATCAAGGCTCCCAGCTTCTCCAATGCAGCATCGGCGTCAGCAGCTGGAGCGATTCGATTCTCGCCCTTCGTCTGAGGGCGGCTGCTGGTTCCCGACAGCCGCCCGGTCACGATATACGGCCCCTCCGGCGTCGGAGCCGCACCTCCACCGGGCGGGGAGGAACCATCCCGTTCGCCCATGGGAGTGCCACCCAGGCCGCCCCGCCCCGCCCCGGGCGGGAACGGGTTGAACTCGGCCGCCTTGGCCTTGCTGGCAGGGATGTCGTGGTCCACCTTGTTGGCTTCGGCGTCATACTGCTGGAGCATCTCTGGGAGCGTCAGACGGTGTCGAGCGTCTTTGGCGGCCTTGCTGACAGGGAAGTCCCAGCGACATCGGTTGTAACGTCGAAACGCGAGAGAATTCTGGTTGCCTTGACGGTAACTTTCACCGGCCCAGAACAATGCATCAGGTGTCAGGGTGTCCTCCGGAAACAACTTGGCGAAGTTGTCGAACGCCATGCCCGCATCTCCGAACTCCTCGCCCTTGTAGTAAGCCATGCCCCGGTTGAAATGGGCCACGGTTAAGTTTGGGTTGATCCGGATCGCCTTGGTGTAACAGGCAATCGCGGTGTCGTAATCACCTTGCTCAGCGAACTCAACACCCTTCTTGAATTCGGTCATTGCCGGTGGGGTCTCTGAACCACCCCCACACCCGACCATCCCCATCACCAGCAGCAGACCCAGCAAACGTTTCATGTGCAGCTCCTGCGGTTGGCGTATCCAGACGCCACCAATATAGAGACTGGCGCGGGCAGCTGGGGTGTGCCCCGAGGAGGGAATCTACACACAGGTGGCAAACAACTGCGACCGCGTCTAGCAACCTGGACGCACTGGAACATCTAGAATCTGGGGCTCAAAGCGAGTCTGATTCACCAATAGGATCAGCCGGAGATGTGGCGAATCGCAGTCGCCAGTACTCGGTCTTCCCCACCGATGAAGAACGCTGGACTCGGATGCGCGATGACGTTCGGTTTTACACCGTGGCCATCGAATAGCTTGCCGTCGGGCTGAAAGGAGGCCATCGACGCCAGGCGTACCCGTACGGGCCCCAGTTGGCGGGATACCGAACGCGCGCTGCCACCTCCGCTCGGGGTTCCGAGCAAAGTCACACCCGGGAGCTGTTTCATCCCTGCCAAGAAAATATCGGTCGCACTGAAACAGCGATCGTCCACAAGAACCACAACAGGACGATCGTAATGATACGAATCCTGGCCCGCCCGCTGCGACAGGACCATGTAGTGCCATTCACTAAACTGGTCCACTGCGGGATTCCACTCGGGAGCAAAATCTTGGACAAAAGCGGCAATCGCCTGTCGTTCAGGGTGATTCCAATGCGGCGAGTCGGTCGGATACAGGAATCGGTTTTGCAGATGACTCTCACCAAAATCCGGATGGAGGCGGTACTTGGCGGCATTCACGACGATGGCAGGTGCTTGGGGCTGCATCAGAAAACTCGCGATCGCCAACAGTGGCGTTCGACGCCCGCCACCGTTGCCTCGCACATCAATAATTAACCCGCGGGTGTTTTGGAAGCGGGGCATCCAACTTTGGATATCGGCCACGGCCTGTTCGTCCATCGCAGCGATCCTGAGGTAGCCAATTTGGTTTTCCAGGATCTGGGACCCGTGACGTGGAAAACTNCCGTAGAGGGGAAATTGCTGGGCAAGAGAGAGGGTTCGGGTTGGTGGATCCGAAGACGTGGGTGCCTGTCCCTGAAGCTTGACCGTCAACTGATTCCCGATCTTGATGTTCAATAGGTTTTTCCACAGGCCAACTCGTCGGGCCAGTCGCAGCGCCTGATGGCGGCAGTACTGAACAGAACCTTGTGGTGAGTAGGGCCTGAGCTGTTCAATCAACGTATCAACGGAAATCATCTCGGTGGCGTTGGCACCAAGATGGGTGATGAAGGGGGCGTCCGCATCGAGGAACCCGGAACGATCTGGCTTGAAGGCAACGTAACGGTCACCGATCGGACGGATCAAGAACGGGAGAAACGGGCCGTCGGTTTGCGCTCCGGCCACCTCGATTCGGGCATGGCCGTCGATCCCTTGTCCGATCAATCTGCTCAGTACCGCCTGAAATTGCTGGAGTCCCCGAGCGCCAGAGAACTGCCCCTTGCGAGCTTGTTGTAAGGTCAGTTCAAAGAATCGGTCGAAGTCAGCGTTGCCTGCCTGGTAATACGCCCAGCGATCTTTCAGGGTCTGCTGGAGTTGCGTCAGCACGGCAGTCGCAACCGACTGGTCGAGGCGCGCGTTCGCGGTAGCGCCCCCGCGCTGGCCAGGCGCCGCCGATTGGCGTTCGTACCGAGCCTCATAGACTTGTTGGCGCAGTGCGTTGGTCATGGGTGCCCGTTGGACGGTGATGGTCTTACCGGTACGGTCTCTCAATACCAGCGCGCAGGTCGTACTCACTTCTTGTCCCATGCCAACCAGCACGTCCACCAGATCCTCGGCAAACCGCTTTTCCCATCCGGAGCCATACCTTTGTTTACAGAAATCAAGAATCTGCTTGGTTGTCAGACCATTCAGAGAGACCAGTTGGTAGGTTTGGTCTTGGTAGGTCACCATCGCGACGTCCCCCTGGCAAGAGACTCGCGAGAAGGGGGAGAGTTTTGGTGTCCGATCCCGGTTGCGTCCACGACTTTGACGGTTCGCGCTGCCCTGGCCGCGATTTCCCTTTGACTCAAACTTCAACTGTGGGATATCGAAAATCAGTAGGCCCCGTGGCGTCTGCAGACAATCATCGAGCCTGAGTTCGAAATAGTGCGAAGAAGTTTCCAGCTCCGCACCCACGTCATCGGTCGAATCGAGTTCGATGATCCGCAGGGTCGAAAGATCCAGCTTAAGCGGTTTCAGGCTGGCGGAGATTTGACCGAGTCGTCGCAACAGCTCCTGCTTTCGTCTGGCTTCCCAGTCACCCGTCTGAAGATCCCAGACGCGTTGCGCTTTACCCTCACCACTCGCCTGGGCCCAGGCGATAAACTGCTCCTTCGGGTAACTGAGGTAGGTCGACTTTTCGAGATCGTCCCCGGTTGCCATGGACGTCATAAAGTCGATCACGAGTTTGCGACCCGGACCCTGCAGATCTGTCGGTGGGCCAATGGGTTCCACTCTCACGATGGTCCCTTTGGTCCCCACGGATAAGTCCTTGTTTGCGGAATTCAAGAAGATGACCTCAGATCCCGCAGCGGCCGCCGGGTCTGTGAAGACCAGGTAATCGTCGTCGCTCCCGCTTTGTACCTTCAACTTGTTTCCGGTAGTGCTCCATCTTGTGACACCCGGTTTTCGCTCTTGCCCTTCACCGAAATAGGCGACTCTATTTGCGTGGAATTCGGTCCAGCCTGTTTCGCCACCAATCGTGAAGTGGACCCGCTTCCCCAGGAGCGCTTCGGACAAGTCTCCCTTGGCCGCTGGCGCGTTCTCAGAGGCTTGCTGCTCCCCCTCCGGCTCGGCCAGTTTTTCACGAATCAGCTGAGCGATTTTTTCCCGGCCTTGACGCTCTGCCATCGCCAGTGGTGTTGTGCCGTCCTTCCCCCGGCCGATATTCACATTGGCCCCGTGCTCAAGCAGCAACTCGACCATCTTCGTTTGATCGCGTTTGATGGCCCGATGTAAAGGCGTTTCGCCGTCTTCATGTTGCACCGAATTGACATCTGCGCCATCGCTAAGCAGCTGCGTGGCGGCGTCCAAATCGCCGTCTTCGGCGGCCTGATGCAGGGGCGTCTCCCCATCGGTGCGATCCTCGGAAGCGGCGCGTCGGTCATCACGCGTTGTTCGTGCGCCGCCGTGATTGCCTGGCTGAAGAGTTGCCGGTGCGGCGGCGGTCTGCTGCGGGGAACCCGCAACACCCACACTCGTACCTGGTCCAGCTGTTGCCGAGTCGGCTCGACCTCCTGTGGAACCTCCCGAGAAGAAAAAGACACCGGCCGCGAGCAGCAAGACCGAGAGGACTCCGCCACCGGCGATCACGGGCAGCAGCCAGGCGGGACGTTTTGCTGGCTTTACCTGTTTCTGGGAGGCGCGCGGTACCGGCTGGGAGCGCACATCGGCCGCCATCATCCCACCCGGATCAGCGACCCCCAGTGGGTCCGTTAAGGGATCGCCCAGCGGGTCAGGTGCCGGCAGGTGGCTGGCCAACATGGGTACCTGGCTGACTGCATGCCAGGGTCCGTTTTGGGAGGTGGAAACCTGATCGGTGGCCTGTAGCTTGCCGTTGGCGGCGTACTGTTCCAGGAGCTTCGCTTGGGCGGGGCCAGAGATCTTGCTACCCCGCCGCACATAATATTGATTGCTCACCGAGATGCCCCCGAGGAATGGCTTGCCATCAGACCCGCATGTCTGCTCCTGCGGCTTGTCAACGTATACCAACATAGAGCTCGTCGCGCCCAGATAGGGTGTGTAAAAACGGGCGGACGCCTGGTTTCAGGAGCCTAGTCGAGAAGTCCTGGGCCTGGTGCGAACAGGTGGTCCCGTCCAGGAAACAGTCGGGGTGATGACGCTCCGCATCAACTCCGGATGGTCCCACTGTTTTGAAGCCGAAGCGGGGTGCAGCCGTGTGACTAATGGTAGCGAACCAGAAGCTGCACTCCGTCCAACATCCGGCTTGGTCTTTCCGATGTCGGCGGTGGGTCCAGGGTCACTTCGATGCGGTTGTCGCCCTGCTTAATGTGTTCCGCCTGGAGCGGGAATCCCAGCCAGCCTTGGGTGCGGTTTCCGAGGGCGAGCTGCTTTCCGTTGAGATGGACCAGCAAGTGGCCCGGAGGCGTGTTGGCGTTGAAATGCAGCCAGAGTGTCAGCTCCGCCAGGTTGTTCTGCTGGATCTGTTCACCCACGGGCAGGTCGATGGAGACCGGTGCGGACGTTTTCAGGGTGATCGGGAGAAAGCCCTTGGACCACAGGGAGGGTTTGGCTTCTCCCAGCGTCTTGTTCCGGTCCAAGTAGTCGATGGCGTAGATCTTGTCCTTGTTGGCGAGCGTGGCCGAATCTCCCAATTCACGCCAGATCGAACTGGCCGGTTCAAAGCAGTTAAAGAGATAGACCCCATCGGCAGCGGAGTTCCAGATATTCATGGCGGCTCCACGCCACGCCTCAGGAGAAGAGAGGTCCAGCAGATCGGGGCCCCTGCCCCCGCCCCAAAACCCTCCCTTGTACATCGCGCTGTTGTCGATGCACGGATAAACGGGCACATCGTATTGGTGGCCTAACCGCACCAGTTCGCGGATTGGCATCGCCATCGGAAAACAGCCCCCACCCGCGATCAGCAGGTCAACCAGGTCCTCTCGCAGCCATCGCTCGACATCCAACCCGAGAAATTCGGCAGCGGATACCGTTAAGGGAACGCGCACAGCCACTAACATCGGACGACCGCGTTGGACACCCGCCTGTTGTGTCATCTTCCGGATACGGCGCACCAGTTCGGTCATGCTGTCACGCTGTTCTGGTTGCGCAGGCAGCATGTCGAGCGTGGAAGTGAAATAGACTGGTGATCTTTCAAAATCCAGTTCTAGCCCGTCTAGGTCGTATCCCTGACAGACTTCCTGGACGAGGTGGAAGACATGTTCACGGACTTCCGGAATTGTGTAGTTCAGAGCCGACCACATGCTCCGCGTGGACTGGATCGGATATTTCTGTGAGTCGTCTGGTTGGCCCATCAGGTACGTCGGATGCGTTTGCTTGTAGGTAGAAAAAAGCTGGAGGGCCAGTTTCTGACTGGCGAGTGCAGGCGCATTGCGATACGAATCATGAACGTCATTCATCCGCATCGACCAGAAGGCCTCGATGCCATTGTCGCGACAAAAGTCGAGCTGGATCTGCAGGCAATCACGTCCTTCATTGACGATGAAGCGTTTGGCGGCCCCCAGATTCAGGAAAGAACCCACTTTGGTTTCGTGCCACAGCGTCGTGGTGCGCCCTGTACAACAGAAGAGCGTGTCCATTTGCGATTCCAGCAATCCTGACGTTCTGGAAGCCAGGAAGGCCTCGGGGGTCGCTGGAACGGGGGCCCAGATATCATCTCCGTCATTGTTGAAGATGATTCGCCGGCGACGCCACTGTGCCGTTTTCTTGATGCGCTTCCACTTCGGGCTGTTCACCGTGTCGGCCACCGTTTGTCCCGGCGGGAACGGAGCACTGGGACGGGTGGGCACAGGGAAACGCGCGACGCCGTCGTTCCGATCGTCGGAGAGGACCAGCCGAGGAGGGTTCCAGGGGGAATCGCCATGCTCCTTGGCGCTGAAGGAATCGCCGCCGCCCCGCGGGTCCGTCCACTTGAGGAGCAAGCCGTAGTTTGGCTGACGGCCCGCGACCCACTTTTGCACAAACGCAGTCAGTTTGGGGGTCAATGAAGGGGAAGCGAACAGGTTGACCGCGCCAGGCTTTCCAAAAACGGTGTAGGCACCGAGCCGTACCAGAGTTTTTCTGGTGGCGGCCCAGCTGTTCCAGGTGACCGTCCGCTCGTCCCAGTTGCCGGCCACGATTCCGTAGACGTCAACGGTGATGTCAGGAAATTCGTGGAGTACCAGCTCGATTGCAGCGCTCTGGATGGGAGCACCCGGATCGATGCCCGAGACGTCCCACTTGAGCAGCACCTGGCTCTGTTCGCCGTTCGCGTACTGCTGGATGCGCATGCTCTTGGCGGTGCCTTTAGCCGCATTGCGCCAATTGATATGCTGGTCGATCTCCGCGTCGGCAATGACGTCAAGTCGGACAATTTCCGCCCTGAGCGCGCTGCCGGTGAACAGCGACAACGCGATCGACAAGATGTTCCCGACAACCTTCCCGTTCATGACGGCCACCCTTGTTCTGTCAGTATGGATGTGACTGTTTCCCGGGGGAGACGGCTCTCGCTGGAATCCTGTCCTGCTGCGGCAGCCAGTGCGGCGGAAACGCCAGCAGGAGTCGCGCCGTAAATCGCAACATCAGCAGAAGGAGATTCACGTTCTGCGGCCGCGGCATCCAAAGTGTGAGCCACGAAAGCAAGAACCGAGATGATGAACGAGAAAGTCAGTTTCATGTGACGCCTATTGTTCCATCAAAGTGGACTTCGCCGCGAGTGCGTTTCAGTTTGGGGGAATGGGTTGCTTCCGCCTGACGCACCCTACCGTCGTCACGAACTGAATGACGTACGTGAACCGTACAGGCTCGTCGATGATGCGTTGTGCTGCTGCCACAAATGCTTCGTGATCAGGGAGCCCGGTTCGAGAGACGCAGCCAGGCGAGGTTG
>PADE01000170.1 GCA_002702965.1 Planctomycetaceae bacterium | reverse complement strand
ATGGCAAAGCCTTTTCCGGTCGCCGCCGTGGTATTCCCCAGGCTATCCAGGGCATCGGTGCGCTCCCGGACAATCGGTTCCAGACCCGACATTTCGGCATTGCCACCGGCATTGTCGGCGATCGGACCGTAGGCGTCGGTGGCCAGCGTAATCCCCAATGTGCTGAGCATGCCGACCGCCGCGATGCCGACCCCGTACAGCCCGAGGGCAAAATATTCGACCTCACCAAAGCGAAAACCGTTGGCCGCGCCAAACGCACCCAGGGTCGCCAGGCAGACCACGATGACCGGAAACCAGACACTTTTCATGCCCGCGGCGACCCCACCGATAATGACCGTCGCCGGTCCGGTGACGCATTGGGCGGCGAGCCCCTGGGTCGGCTTGTATTCATCGCTGGTCTCGTATTCCGTCCACTTGCCAATGACCCAGCCGGCCAACAGCCCGATCATGACACTCACGCTGACCCCCCAAAACTGGCCTTTCCAAATCCAAAGGGTGAGTCCGACCGCGGCGACCGCCACCGCCAGCGTCGAGATGTTGATCCCTTTCCCGAGCGCCTTCAGAAGGGCTTTCTGGCTGGCGTCTTCGTCGGCCTTGACCAGGCCGATGCCCCAAATCGAGAGCCCGATGCCGACACCGGCGATGACCAGCGGCAAGAACAGCGCCCGCAGCTGCCATTCGACCGTGCCGCCCACCAGTTCCTCCTGTTCGATCAGTCCTCCACTGGCAAAGGCGGCGACCCCGAGCGCGGCGGTCGCCAGGATCGAGCCGCAATAAGACTCGTACAGGTCCGCCCCCATCCCCGCCACGTCGCCCACGTTGTCCCCGACGTTGTCGGCGATCGTGGCCGGATTGCGAGGATCGTCTTCCGGAATCCCCGCCTCCACCTTGCCGACCAGGTCGGCGCCGACATCGGCCGCCTTGGTGAAAATCCCACCGCCAACCCGCGCGAAGAGCGCTTGACTGCTGGCTCCCATTCCAAAACAGAGCATGGTCACGGTGATCTCGACCAGGCCGACGCCGAACCCCCAGCGCAGAATGGCATACCAAATCGTGATGTCGAGCAAGCCCAGTCCGACGACGGTCAGACCCATCACGGCTCCCGAGCGAAACGCCACTTGCAGACCGGCATTGAGCGACTGCTGCGCGCCAGCCGCGGTGCGACTACTGGCCCAGGTCGCCGTTTTCATGCCGAAAAAGCCGGCCAGGCCAGAGAAGAAGCCTCCCGTTAGAAACGCGAAGGGGACGAACTTGCTCTGCACCCCCAGACCGTAGGCCGCGAAGGCGAGGAGCAGACCGATCACCACGAAGAAAACAAAAACCACCTTGTACTGCTGCACCAGATAGGCTTTCGCCCCATCCCGGACGTGGCCGGCAATCTCGATCATCTTCGGATTGCCTTCCTCCGCCGCCATCATGTCTTTGTAATAGCGGACCGCAAAAACGAGCGCCACAATCGAGGCCACAAACGCAATCCCCCACCAAACATATTCCCAGACCCCTACGCCAGTGCTGCTCCCCGAGTCAGCCTCGGCCGCAAATAGCGGCAACTGGAACATCGGCAGCAACAGCATTCCCAAGGCCATCCAACCACTAGACGACCGATCGAACAGGCCCCTGCAGCGAGCCACTATCCGTCGAGTTTCCATCGTTTTCCGATTCCTTCTCCGAATAATTATGCGGAATAATTGGGCCCTAGTCTCGGCGCGCCACGCCAGGACGTCACCAGCCAACAACCGTCTGCTCTGTTTCGCAACGATTCGCAACGAAAACACGCTGCCGGGCAGTCGATACGCTCCTCCATGATTCGTACAGCCGTTGGGTGTGGGTGGGTAAGGCGATCACCCAGCCGGGCGCGTCGGGCTCCACCGACCGGGAAAGACCGCCGCCTGGACAGAAACTCCCGTAAAATGGCGAAGTGTAAGTGATGGGATCAAGAAATGTCAACTGCCGGCCCGAGAACCGACCCAAATCGCGGAACCCGCCCCGTTCCACCGGGCGATACGGAGGCACAACAACGGACCCGAGGCAACCGCAGCGACACGCACTGCGGGTTCATTTAGCCCCCTAGGAGCGGGTCAATCCGAGGCAGCGTCGCCACTCTCAGGCGGGATACGCCAGGCCCCTTCCAACTGCTGCAGAAGCGGTTCGGCCAGCGGACCGGCATCCAAACAGCTGACCGCCTGGACGACCTGGGCGGGCGAACTAAAACCGACAATCGCCGAATCGATCTGTGGGTGCCCCACGACATAGCGCAGCGCCAGCTCGGCCAGTGGCAATCGTCCGGCCACGGTCGCCGCCAACCGCTGGGCTCGGATGACATCGCGACGAAACAGATCGAGCGGAAAAAATGGGGTCCGGAAAGTGTGTGGGGCGGGTGGCTGACCAACAATCGCGCCGCCCGCGTACACGCGAATGGCCAACACACCCATCCGCTGCTGGGCACAAGCATCGATTACATTGCCGTAATTGGTTTCGGGGAAATCACTCGGGAGGACGCTCCCGGCACTCGGATTGAGGAGGTTGTAAGGAACCTGTATGGTCGCGAAACGACCGCTGGCGATCACCTCCCGCAGCGCGGTCGGTTGACCGATACCGGTCAACCCCAGGTGACCCACCAGCCCTTTTTCTCGCAGCCGTTCTGCGGCCTGAAGAACGCCACCGGACCCCAACACGTCCGCTGGTGTAATGCTTGTCGGTTCCTCACCGCGGCGCCCGGTTACCGAATTGTGCAACTGGAGCAATGTCACGCGCTCCACGCGCAGCCTCGCTAAGCTCTCCATCAGCGACGTTTCAACATGGCCTGCAATATCGTCCAGTTGGGGGGGCATCAAGCGGACTTTCGTCGCCACATGCACGTCGCCGGCAGCATCCAACTCCGCCAAGACTCTCCCTAAGCTCTCTTCGGACCGGCCCATCCCATAGGTCGCCGCAGTATCAAACCAGTTGATTCCCGCGGCCAGCGCTTGCTCGACGGTCGCCCGCTGTCGCGGCTGGGACTCTGCGGTCATCAACTCGGGAATCGGACCTGCGCCAAATGCCACGGCGGACACCGCGATGCCCGTATCTCCGAGGGGGACAGACCGCATCAAGGCTGGCCTTTCTGGGCTGGAATCGGAACATCTTCTCCGCGGCGCGCCCGGTCAAGATAACCCGGGTCGGCGAGCCCGAAGGCATCCGCGACGCGATTGAACCAGGCGAACATCGCCGTCACGTAAACGGCTTCCGCAATCGCGGGATCTCGCCACCCCTCGGCGCGCAGGTCGGCCGTGTCCGCAGGCGAGATGCGGTAAGACGTGCGGGTCAATTGGGCCACAAACTCCAACAGTTTGCGCTCCGGGCGCGGCAGCGGCGCGTGCTCTAGATCTCCCTTGCGCAAAGCATCGACCAGGCGATCGTCGGCTCCCTGCAACTGCAGGAAATATCCATGCGACCCCGTTCAGTAGTGGCACTGATTGAGAGCCGAGACAAGCGTCGCGATCATCTCTTTGAGACGACGCGTCAGATGACCGTCGGAAAACTGAAGCGAATAGCTGAACTCGACCACCGATTTGAGCAGCTCAGGATTGAGACTGAAGCACTTGAGGATCTCGGGGACCTCTTGCCGTTGGGGATTCGCGGTCAGCCAAGCCTGGTAGACCTCGTCTACCACGCCTGTCGCCTGTTCCGGCTCGACCCATTGAATCCATGGAGACAAGGCACGATCCTCCAAGGCACGATCCTCCAAGGCACCCTGCGCGACAAGCCGCTCGACTGGGACAGACGGGTGGCAACCCTTCACCACAGCGTGTCGCAAACATAGAGCTGCGTCAAGCGGCCGGAGAAAAAGGCCAACGGGGCACCAGGCCCCAGCCAAATACGCCCGCATCGCCCGCTGGAAACGCTCGCTCAGCGTTTGGCAACGCCCACGTTTTGTTCCACCTGACGGGCGCGTTCACTCCATCCAAACAACTCGCCGCGCGGACGAAATCGATCCGACCAGGCCCCCCCCTCGCGTTCTGAGTCCATGGCGTTCGTCGACTGCCAACTGGCACAACCCCCTGCCGCTGCCATAATGGCAAGCACCAGCGAGGAAAACCAAACGCGGATTTGCATAACCACCGTGCTCCTTTACCAAGGGCCGCTGGGTCCACGGTCGCGCGGAACCGGCGTCAAGCCGCGCGGGGAGCGTGGCAGAATCCCCGGCGCGTGTCCAGACCATTCCCTCCCCTGCAAGGGCCACCCCGATGGACTCGTTGTTAGATATTCTGGCCATCGCACCGCACCCCGATGACGTCGAACTCGGGATGGCGGGCTGTCTGTTGCGAAGCATGGCCGAGGGATTGCGTGTGGGGGTCCTCGACTTGACCGATGGAGAACCGACGCCGCACGGCTCAACCGAGATTCGCGCCCGCGAAACCAACGACGCCACGCGCGTGCTGGGAGTGGGCTGGCGCCGTAATCTGGGCCTCTGTAATCGGAGTCTGGAACCCACACTCCAAGCCCGCCACCGATTGGCGGGGGTCATCCGAGAATGCAAACCGCGTTGGCTGTTCGCACCCTACTGGGTGGACGCGCACCCCGACCATGTCGCAGCAACTCAGTTGATTGAAGATGCCCGTTTCTGGGCCAAGTTGACGAAGTCCGATCTCCCTGGCAGCCCCTGGCATCCTGAGCGGATCTACTACTATTACTGCGTTCATCTGAAACAGCCACCGCAGCCCGCTTTTGTCCTCGACATCTCTCCCTTCTGGGAACAGAAGCTGGCAGCCATCCGCTGTTACCAAAGCCAGTTCATCGAGGGGCGACCGACCGAGCCGCCCACCTTTGTCGACCGCCTGCGCGACGAAGCCGCTTTTTGGGGAAAAGCGATCGGCGTGCCCTTCGGCGAACCGTTTGCCACCCGCGAGCCAGTCGGTCTGACAAGCCTCAGTCAGCTGATCTGAGGTTCCGNTGCGTCGCGAACCGTTTGTATTTCCGCGTGTCGAGGTCGGCGACCGATACGGTTGCGGTATAATGATCCTCCTAGACCAAAGACGCGGTCTCTAGACCAAAGACGCGGTCTTCCAGCCTCCTCCTAGACAGGCGAGACATGGACCCCGATTCGAGACAAACGCCGAATCTCACGCGGCGAGGGCTGCTGCGGTGTCTTGGCGGGAATCTGGGATCGCTGGCGCTGACTGGATTTCTCGCAGACGCGGCGCAGCATGCCACCGCGTCCGGGTCGTTGGCAGCCCACGCCCCGCACTTCGTTCCGAGAGCGAAACGGGTGATCGTGTTGTTCATGTTCGGCGGCCCTTCACACCTCGACACATTCGACCCCAAGCCAAGGCTGATTCGCGAGCACGGGCAACCGCTTCCGTTCCAGGCTCCCCGCGTGCTCTCGTTTCCGCTCCGTCACGGCAACCTGGTTGGAAGCCCGTTTCGGTTTCAGCGCCACGGTCAGAGCGGAACCTGGATCAGTGACCGTTTTCCCCACCTGGCCGGAGTCGCCGACGCGNTGTGCGTTGTCAATTCGGTACACTGCAGCAACTCGCGCCACGGTGGGGCAGTGCTGGAATGGCATACCGGGACCGACACTTTTATTCGTCCCAGCCTCGGATCCTGGGTCACCTACGGNTTGGGCAGCGAGAACCGGGACCTGCCGGGATACATCACCGTCTGCCAAGCACTCAGTCAGGGGGGAGCCAACAACTTCGGGTCGGCATTCCTGCCAGCGGTTTTCCAGGGTACGCCACTCGGGACCGGTGGCGTNNCCGCCAAAGAAGCCCGCATTCCGTTCATTCGAAGCCGCACTCCGCGACGACTGCAACAACTCGAAGTGGCGATGCTTCGCGAGCTGGCGACACAGCAGGGCACCGATCTGCAAGGCGAAGCCAGACTGGCCTCATTCGAATTGGCCTTGCGGATGCAGAACGAGGCTCCTTTGGTTCAAGACTTAGCCCGTGAAACCGCCGCCACGCACCGCCTCTACGGGCTGGATGATGCGGCCACGGAAGATTTCGGGCGACAGTGTTTGATGGCGCGTCGTTTTGCCGAACGCGGCGTTCGCTTCGTNCAATGCAACAGCAATGGCTGGGACCATCACAGCGACCTACGACAAGGCATGACCCGGATGTGCCGCGCGGTCGACCGACCGATCGCGGGACTGCTGGCCGATCTCAAGCAACGCGGCTTGCTGGACGAGACGCTGGTCATCTGGGGCGGCGAGTTTGGACGCACCCCAACGGCCGAAAATGCCAACGGGCGCGACCATAATCCGCACGGGTTTACGATCTGGATGGCGGGGGGAGGCGTGCGTGCCGGACAGACCTATGGCAAAACCGATGACTACGGATATTATGCGGTCGAAGACAAAGTACACTTCCATGATCTGCATGCCACCATTCTGCATCTGTTGGGCCTCGACCATCAGCGTTTGACGTTTCGCTATGCCGGTCGAGATTTTCGTTTGACCGACGTGCATGGCGAGGTAGTAGAGGGACTTCTGTCGTGAGTTCGCCGCGCGGTGTCGGATCGTCAGTCGCCGCCACCGCACCGCGCCCCAGATCGGGNCCACCTGTCGTAGGAATGAACCCCGTGGCCTATAAGTTGCTCCGGTTCTGCGGCAAGTCGCTGCAGGTCGCCGGCCTGTTGACCCTGCCCCTGGCGATGTCGATGCAAATGACCGACACGCTCGGCCGCTCATTGCACGTCAGTCAGATGGTCTTCATGGCAATCTTCGGCGTGTGCATGTTTGGGATCGGCGCGATTCTGGCCAACGCGGGTCAGGAGTGAGCTTTGCGATGCGTAGCGCTGTTCAAATGTCCTTCCTGTGGGCCTTGGTCCCGTTGCTCGCGGTCAGCCGCGGAGCAGAGTCGTGGCCCCAGGCGCGAGTTTCCCATTCCGCCTCGACAGAAGTACAGGCCTTACTGCAGCGGGCAGAGCGTTTGGTAGCCGACGAGGAGTGGGAACAGGGCGTGAACGCCATCCGCCGTGTCATGGATTCGTTCGGAGACCAACGGATCGGCCTCGGCGAATCCGATCCGCGCAGTCGCGCGCCGAGGCAATTCATCACGGTGCGGCAATTCTGCCAGTTGAGGCTGGTCGCCTGGTCCAGGCGGGCACCCCAGGCGCTGGCGGCTTACCGCCGCCAGGTCGATCCGGTAGCCACCCAACGCCTCACCCGGGCACTAGCAAACCATGACCCGGCTGGTCTGGAAGAAGTCGTCCGCCGGTTCTTGGTCAGCAGTAGCGGCGATCAGGCGTTGTGGCACCTCGGGGAATGGGCGCTCGAGCAAGGCGACTACAACCGGGCCCGATCGGCCTGGGAGCGACTCCATCGGTCACTCCGCCACCGGTCTCCCGGCTCTGATACAGGCACCAGTGGGCCGCTCTGGTTGGCGCTCCGCGGCCCGCAACCCGGCGCTCCTGGGCCGGGAGACCCACCAGTGACCAGGCCCCGGCCGGACGGCGGATGGCCGTTGTCCTATCCCGATACAGACATCCCACTGTCCGACATTCGCGCCCGTCTCACGCTGGTGTCGATCCTCGAGGGATCGACCGCGCGGGCCGCAGCCGAACAGACGCTGTTCGCAAAACTGCATCCTCAGTCCGAGGGGCAGCTCGCCGGTCAACAGGGGCGTCTGGCCGATCTGCTGGACGACTTGCTCAACCAGTCGCGTCGCTGGGCGCCACCCCAGACGGATACCGGCTGGGCGACGTTCGGGGGGGACCAACGTCGTGGGCGGGTGGCTTCGCAGGCGCTCGATCTGCAGCGGCGACCGGCCTGGACGGTTGGTCTAGCGCCTCGGTCATCAAAGGGCGCGCCGGTTGGCCCTCTGCAACCGGTCTGTCATCCGGTCGTCATCGGAGAGACGGTTGTCGTTAGCGATGGGCAACACGTACGGGCACTCGACCTGGAAACCGGCCGGCCCGCGTTTGCCAGCGACACCGCACAGGACGGTCAACTGCCCGACCTCATCTACCAACCGCATCGTACTGTCACCGCGGACCACTCCAGCCCCTCTCTGGGATTGGCACCGTACACCCTAATGGCTCACGGGAAATACCTTTTTGCTCGCCTCGAATCCGCCCCCGAGACCGGCGAGGCGCGCGCCGAAGCGCTGCGGAGTGAGAGTCACCTGGTCGGTCTCGACCTGGCAGCCGAGGGGCGTCTAGCCCGCGGCTTTCCCTTGTTGCCACCTGAGCACGGCTGGAGTTGGGACGGGGTTCCCGTGTGCGATGGGCTCCGATTACACGTCGCCATCCGGCGGTACACCGATTCGCAGGTCGAGGCGGCGATCGTTCGCTACGATTTGACAACCGCCCGGCCACTCGGTCCACCGTTGCGCATCGCATCTGCGGTTCGTCTCGAAAGCCCGGCGCGCAAACCGCAGACCCACAACCTGCTCTCGCTCGCCGAAGATACGATACTCTGCAACACCAATCTGGGAGCGATCGCGGCGTATGACACAAAGCGGGGTGTTCTCAAGTGGCTCTTTCAATACCCGCGCACGAGGCCTTCACAGGCAACCGATTCCCCGCGGCCAGCGCACCTCGACCGCCACCTAAACCCCTGTCTGATCTACAAGGACCTCGCGATCGTAGCGCCGCTCGATTCCGACCGTATGGTGGCATTAGACATCACAACTGGACAGTCAATCTGGAGTGTCCTACTCGACGACGGCATCGATCTGGTCCATCTACTGGGCGTCTGCGGAGAACGCCTGATCGCCAGCGGTGACGGGGTCTACGCCTTTGACCTGTACTCAGGCAAACTCGTCGCGCGGTTTCCCTCCGCGACCGAAACCGCGGTCCACGGGTACGGGCGGGGGGTACTCGCTGCCGATCGAGTCTATTGGCCGCTGCGTACCGCGCTCTATGTTCTGGACGCTCGCACGCTCGCACTAGTGCGACAACCGTTTGACCTGGCACAGATGGACGTCCAGGGAGGCAACCTGGTGCTCGTCGACCGGACGCTGTTGATCGCCGGTGCGAGGCGACTGGTGGCGTTGCGCGGATCACCCGTTGAAAAACCGCAGCGGTCGATCCCGCAAACGCGTGAAACAAGCTCAACCCGGTTTCCTCCCGTAGACAGGTTCTAGACATGCTGCCGGATGACGACGTCAAGACTGTGGAAGAACTCCATCTCGCCTGCCAGTCGATCATTGCCGAACTGGGCAAGGCGTTGGTCGGCCAGCGCGCGGTCATCGAGGACTTACTGGCAGCACTACTGGCGGGTGGCCATTGTCTGTTGGTCGGTGTGCCCGGTCTTGCCAAAACCCTGATGGTCCGTTCGCTCGCCCAAGTTCTGGATCTGGACTTCAGCCGCATCCAGTTCACACCCGACCTGATGCCCGCAGACATTACCGGGACCGAAGTCATCCAAGAGAATCGCAGTAGCGGTGACCGCAGTTACCGGTTCTTACCCGGTCCGGTATTTGCGCACCTGGTACTGGCCGATGAAATCAATCGTACACCGCCCAAGACCCAAGCTGCACTGCTCGAGGCGATGCAGGAACAGGGCGTCACGGTAGGAGGTAACACACACCAACTTCCGAAACCGTTTTTTGTGCTCGCGACGCAAAACCCGATCGAGCAGGAAGGCACATATCCGCTTCCCGAGGCGCAATTGGACCGTTTTATGTTCCAAGTGTGGGTCGACTACCCCGACGAAGACGACGAGCTGGAGATCGTCAAACGTACGACTTCCGACTCCCACGTAAAAATCGACCCGTTACTTGGCGCCGAACAACTCCGACGGTTAACGTCGATCGTCCGCAAAGTACCGATCGCCGATCATATCGCTCGCTACGCTCTGCGATTGGCGCGTTGTACGCGTCCACAATCTGCGGATGCCCCCGACTTCATCAACGAATTCGCCCTCTGGGGGGCGGGGCCGCGGGCCAGTCAGTACCTGGTATTGGCGGCCAAGGCGCGCGCCGTGATGCAAGGTCGAATGCATGTCAGCAGCGATGACATCCGCTCTGTCGCTGCGCCGGTGCTGAGGCATCGTATCAAGACGAGCTTTCACGCCGACGCCGAAGGAATCACGCCCGACGAACTGGTCCGTCGCCTGGTCTCCCATGTTTCCGACCGGCTCGAGACCCAAACAGCGCACCCCAGCGTCGATCGCATGTTCAAAGACCCCTCCAGCGAGTAGGATCCACGCGTGGCTTCGTTTCAAGGCGTCGGCGGCACCGCGGCGCGTGGCTGATGCAGCGACTGCAGGTAATGCCACAGCGCCTCGAACTGCTGGGACGCATCGCCGTCGTAGAATTGTCGTAAGCTCGTCCGTTCGCCGTCGGGAGCGAATCGCAACATCTTGGTAGCCGGGTCGATCCGCTGCGGATTCAACATCCACCGCCGGTAATACGGTCGCCGCAGCCGCGCCGCCACATGGACTAGATTCGTGCTACGGGCGTCGAACGGAGCCTGTGGTTGTCGATCGGCAATCGGGTGGCAGCGATGGCATGACATACCCGTGTCCATCGCCGCCAATTGCTCACCCACNGCGACCTTCGCGGAATCAACCACGATGCGCAAGGGGAGATCGTCACCGAGGCCGTGCTGTGCAGCCAAACCTCGCGCCAGCCACTGGGCGCGCGACGGGAACACCGGCATGCGGATCCGCAAATGGACTCGGGCCCGGTATCCGAGGTCCCCGGTGAGTAACCGACGGGTCCAGACCGTGCGCAATTTATCCCCGGCCCAGGTAAGCGAGGGTACCGTCTCCGGCGGGTGCCCGCCGACCCCTTCTTCGTCAAGGATATAACCCAGTTGCGCGTGCTCTGTGTCGTATGAATGACAAGTGGTACATCGTAGCCGCCTTATTTGCCGGCTGGCAAACTCAGCCGGCACCGCGTGTCGCCAGGCGCGTAAACCCAACGTGAGCGCGGCCTGGATGGCTTGCCGATCACTAGCCGGNAGCGCAAATNCAGGCACCCCGGGGAGATGTGACTGCGCTGCCAGACAACCGCCACCGTCCGCGGCGTGCTGTCCATCGAACAGCGCTACGCTCTGTGGCGGGGGGCGCTGCTCGTACTCCCCCTGACTGTGACAGTGGTTGCATCCCAATGAAGAAAACAGGCGCTCGCCACGAGCGGCCTGACCCGCCGACATCGGTGGCAGCCTGCCCGCGGATCGCTGGCGCAGAAAAGCCTCTAGGGCGAACGCCTCGTCCGGGGTCAAACCGATCCGTGGCATCGCCGACCAGCGATCGTGCTTTTGCGGATCGACGAGGAAATCCGACAAGCCGCCAGAGCGGAATTTAGCCGCNACGAAATGTAAGGAGATTCGGTCCCATTCGTCTTCCTGGGCGGGTGGCGAAAAACGATGACAGCCGATACAGCCACGATCTTCGAACAGCGCCTCACCGCGTTGGACCGACGTTGCATCGACCGCCGGAAGCGGTACTCGACGCGAGCTCGCCGTGTCCAGGAACGTCGCCAGATCGGCCGCCTGCTGGGCGGCCTTCGCGGCCGGCAGCGTGTGGAGCACCCGTGGCATCGAAGTCCGGTTTCGTAGACGCGTCGGATCCCGGATCCAGTGGGCCACCCAAGGGGAGTTCAGCCGCGCAGCGGTGGCCAACACATCAGGTGCGCGGCGGTTCAACTCCGGCATCATCCCCGCGGCCCTCCGGTCGAGGCCTCGATGACAGTCAAAGCACTGAAACCGGGCGACCAGGAACCGCCCCCGCCGATGCTCGCGAGCCGCGACGAGCTCGGTGTCGCTGCCATCACACAGTAGCGCCGTTGGCGGGAGCGGTTCGCGTTTGAAATCACCCCCCGACCAATCGACCCGCAGCTGCGCCAGCCCGCTCGGAGGACTGTCGTAGCGGATCTTCACGGCGTTGTAGCCGCGCACCAGATCGGCCGTCTGTGGTGGCAAATCGTCCAACGTCGCGCCGCCGCCGGCCCACAGGCGGCTGCCATTCACCTCCATCCAGATCTGCCCGTGACCGGCCACAAAAAAACGATAGCGCCCTTTGAGCCGCAACTTGATATATCCGNTCCACTGGGCGGTAAAACGTCCTGACGGGAGAAGCGCGGTGGGGGGAGTATCGGTGGGTATGTAGACCGCAGGCAGTCGGTCGACACGGCTGTCTGAGAGCGGCTCGCCAGTCTCCCGTACGGTCCGGAAGACCGCGCGCAGCCCTGGAATCAACCGCGCTCGAAGATCTTTGGGTAGACGGCCTGGCCGCAGCTGCTGAAACCCCCAGACCTCCGTGCACGAGAGGAGGAGCAGCAGCAACACGGGGAAACGGATCAAACGCCGACACATATTTGGCCGAGCAGCTCTGCGAGCGGGGTGAACAGTTACGGTGCTTTCAGCATAGCAAGGATCCGATCCCTAAAATACCTCAGAGCAATTAGCTGCCGCGGTGTCTGTGATTTACATCCGCGACAGATGGATTACTCTGGAAGCGTCTGAGGAGGTTCAGTCTTACCGAGCCGGCACGAGGGTCTGACGTTTCGACTCTCTTGTAGCGCGCTGCTTTCATGTGCAAGCCCATCGACGATGCCCGAATCGGATCGACAAAAGTGGAACCGGAAATACGACGCCTCAACCGGACCGGCGTCCAACCCCTCCCGCCTGGTCACCGAGCTCGCCCGGTATCTCCCGCAAACGGGTTGCGCACTGGACGTGGCGGGTGGTGCGGGGCGACACGCGATCTGGCTTGCCCAGCGCGGGCTGCAGGTAACGTTGGTCGACGTCGCCATGGCGGGTCTGCAGATCGCACGGCAGCGAGCCACCGCGGCCGGAGTCACGCTCACGATGCGCGAACTCGACCTGGAGCAGGCGGCATTCCCCGTGGGTCCCTGGGATCTGATCCTGTCATCTCACTACCTGCAGCGTTCGTTGTTCGACGGCTACCCGCAGCAACTCGCGCCCGGTGGAATCCTAATCTGCCTGCAGCCCACACTCGAGAATTTGCAGCGGCACCCCAATCCCTCCGCGCGGTTCTTGTTGGAGCAGGATGAACTGCCGCGTCTGGTAGGCAGTCTGGAGATCGTCCATTACCGGCAGGGATGGCTGGAGGAGGGCCGGCACGAAGCGGTCATCGTAGCCCGCAGACCGGCCTAGGAGGACGCACCAGGCCGCATCCGGCACCGCTCCATCAAGCCGTTGCCAATCCCAAGATCTTGCGCAGCGCCGTCAACGCAATCTCGCCAAACTGGAGGGCCGGAATCTGTGCGATCTGGGGATTCATCAATTCGATCGAGACACAGCCTTGATACGGAATCTGGGTGAGTCGCTGGAGAATTGGCTGCAAGTCGATCCCCCCTTCACCCGGCAAGATCCGGTCTCGGTCGGACACCAGTTCGCGCGGCTGGTCGCCGACATCGGCCAGTTGGACGTGGAACAGGTTCGCCGAAGTCAAATACTGCAAATCCTCCTCTTTGCTGGGCCCCACGTAATAATGAAAGGAGTCCAGGCAGATTCCCAAGTGAGGACTCCCGACCTCTTCCACCAAAGCGGCCGCGGTCTGCAAGTTGTTTCCGATGGCAGCTCCCGCCTGCGGCTCCAGCGCCACCCGCACTCCAAACGGTCCGGCGACCTGGGCAACCTCGACAAGCGAGTGACGCACCCGCTGGAGATCCGAGGCGGTCAGCGGGTGGGGAACGTCGCAAGCCACGACAAGNGTCTCGACCTGTAATCGGTGACANAGGCGCAATCGCTCCGCAAACAGATCCCAGGCCACCCGCCGCGCATCTCCCTGGCTGGCCAACAGACCACCCTGCAAACTCGCTACGGGAGTGACCACGCCGTGTTGTTCCAACAGGTCGCGCAGCGTCGCCTCCGACGCGGTCTCCAGGTACGACTCGACTTTGGTCAGCCACAATTCGATCGACTCGCACTTACCGGCGGCATAATCCTCGACATCCCGCTCCAGCGGGGAATTCAGCGAGCAGACTTGTGACAACGTGGGACGCATGACAAGCGGTTTGTTGAGGGCCCAATTCCCAAACCCCGGGGCACACCGACAGCCCCGGCCAGCACGGGCAGCGCACCGCCAGCAAGCAGGACCTGCGCTCTGCCCAGGTTCGTTTGATCCCAGTGAACCGCCTGGAGTATGATCGTGTTAACGAGCATCAACAACCAACGAGCGGTCAAATGATCGAAATCGGCGGAATCCGCGCCAAGTCGTGCGGAGGCATCTCGCGTCGCTGCGTACTCAGAGCATCCTTGGCGATGCCCTGGGCCGGTCTAACCCATTCGCCATTGGCGACCGCTGCAGCACCCCCCGGGACGCCAGAACGTCGCGCCACATCGGTCATCCTGCTCTGGTTGTGGGGGGGGCCCAGTCAGCTCGACACGTTTGACCCCAAACCGAGTGCGCCCAGCGAAATCCGAGGACCCTTCAGCCCCATCGCCACTCGGACACCGGGTTTACAATTCAGCGAGTTGTTGCCACGGCTGGCAGCCCGTTCACACCTCTTTTCGGTCGTGCGTACCAACACGAACCTGACCAATGTTCATCGGGTTGCGGGCTCGATTGCTCTGACCGGGGGCGAGGGCCGCAACGGCGACAACGACTACGATCCCAATTTCGGCTCGGTGGTCCAGAAGGTCCGTCGCCGCACAGCTGAACTGCCCCCGTTTGTGGCCGTAACGCCGGGCGCCCTGCGAACAGCGATCGGACCGTTGAAGGGTTTTGGCGGGGGCCGCTGGGGAAAGTCATACGATCCCTTCCCCGTACAGTGCACCGACCGCGGCGAAGTGCACCTTCCGACACTGCAACTGCTCGCTGGATTGAACCTGGCCCGGCTTGACGATCGCCGGCGCCTGTTGCGAGAACTCGACGATCTATCTCGCTGGCAGTCACAGACACGCCCGGAACACTGGAGCATGCAGCGACGCAAGGCGTTCAACCTGTTGACATCACCCGTCGGGCGGCGCGCTTTCGACCTTGCATCTGAAGCACCGCGTGTCCGCGCTAGCTACGGTCACTCCCAGTTTGGGCAGAGTTGCCTGTTGGCGCGCCGTCTGGTCGAAACGGGGGTACCCTATATCCAAGTCAATTGGAGCAAATGGGTCGAGAATATCTACGATGGACGAACCGACTTCGGGTGGGACACCCACTGGTTGAATTTTGAGCATCTGGCGGATCGGCATGCCCCGATCCTCGATCGGGCTCTATCCGCGTTGCTGGATGATCTTGCGAACCGCGGCCTGCTGGAAAACACCGTTGTCCTTGCAATGGGTGAGTTTGGGCGGACCCCCAAGATNTCCGCAAACGGAGGTCGCGACCACTGGGCCCGTTGCTACAGCTCGTTGTGGGCCGGCGGGGGAATCCAACCGGGCCGCGTGATCGGCACCAGCGATGCCCGCGGGTACGATCCGCTCACCGGTGGAATCGGACCCGAGCGGGTGGGAGCCACGCTCCTGGAACGAGCGGGCATTTCGTCGGCCCAACGGGCGGCGCTACGCGTCCTGCCCGATGCGCAGGTCATCGAGGAGCTGTTATGACCACGATTTCCGCGGCCCCCGCCGGTTCACGATGTGCCTTGTGTGACCGCAGCGGACAGCGGCCCGAAACTCCCACGCCGGCGCGCCAACTGCCCCCGGTTCCGCAGCGGAGCGCACGCCACAGTCCATCCTATCTCCTCCCTGATACCGAGTCCGCAGCGGTTCACCTAAACGACTCGTGCGGCCTGCGTTGGGCGTTTGCCGTGGGCGTTCTGATGATCGNCCANGGCGGTCAACTGCTCGCCNTCGACGGTGNCCAAGCGCGACAGCTGACCTTCGACGGGCGTCTCAAGAGAGACCCAGTCTTTGTCAATCAGGGGCGTGAAATCGTCTACGCGGTGCAACACGACAAGCCGCGTCTGGTGCTGAAGCGACTGCGACTANCCGACGGGAACACCCAACGCGTCCATCCCGATTCACCGTTGCCCGAGTTCCGACCGGTTTTCTCGCGAGACGAGCAGACGTTTGCGTACCTACAAATGACTGGCAACGACCGCCTCACCGTCCAAGTCAGGAAAATCGGAATGCCACAACCGATCGCGGTCCAACCGTCGAGCGCTGTGATCTGGCACGCGGCCCTGACACCCGATGGCCAGCAGCTTCTCTACGCGGCCTCCGGACAACTTCGCATGCGGCCCCTAATGGGCGGCAAGGAACGCGTATTGACCGCTTCGGTGGGACGCAACAACTGGCCCGCGGTCTCTCCTGACGGACGACAGATTGCGTTCGGGTCCAGCCGACTGGGTAACTTCGACATCTTCACCATCGAACTCGAACAGCGTGAGGTCCAACGTCTGACAACCAGCCAGTCGATGGACGCCCGGCCCAGTTGGTCGCCCGACGGGAAACGGATCGCATTTATCAGTACCCGCGAGCGAAATTACGAAGTCTACATCATGCGCCGGGACGGCACCGGGCTGAAGCGAATTACCAACAACCCGGAGCGGGACGACTATCCGGCCTGGCACCCGGACAGCCGCCACCTCGTCTCGGTCAGCGAACACGACGGAAAGACCGATCTGTTCCTACACACGGCACCGGGGCCCTAGCGGCGCGCANNCCAAGCTGTAGCGCAGCGACCCGGNTCACGCGGCCAGGCGCGCCACGGGCCGGCACTCCCGAACACCTTCCACAAACTCCTCGAAAACCCGGGAATCGATGGCCGACGCGGAATCCGCCTCGGGATGAAACTGGGTACCGATCGCAAACCAGTCGTCCATCCCCCCCTCGATGGCCTCGATCACGCCATCCGGGGCCNGGGCCGTAACCGCGAATCCGGGCGCCACCTCATCAACCGCCATATGGTGCATGCTGTTGACGCGCACCTCGCCATCGCCGTACACGCGTTCCATCAACGAACCCGGAACGACTTCCAACCCGTGCCGATGACCACGGTCCTGCAGGTCCTTGTGTGGAATCGCATCGGGAAGATCTTCAGAAATATGTAAGAACAGGCTGCCGCCCTGGTCGAGGTTCAACAGCTGCATCCCGGCGCCGATTCCCAACACGGGTGTTCGCCGCTCCCCAATCACACGCATCAGATGGCGGTCGAACGTCTCGCGCCGATCGGCCATCACGCGAATTGTGGGGTGTAATCGGAAGCCATCGCGGCGGGGATCCAGGTCGTGACCTCCAATCATCACAAAGCCATCCAGTTTCTCCAGCGCTGCGTCTAAGTCGTCGCGCTCATCGAGCGGCGGAACAATCAGTGGAATCCCACCAGCCTTCAAGATACCGTCGTAATAGCCGGCCGCTAAGAAAGAGTAAGCTGGCGCGTCGTTGTTGACGNAACGAAAATCTGCATTCAAACCGATGACTGGTTTCCACGACATTTGAGACTCCCTTTCAGATCTTCTGGCGCGATGGTCGGCATACCGAATCCATACAATGACGCCCAAGAGGACACACGAACACCAAGATGCGCGGCGCAACTACCGGGCGGGTGCAAGCGGCCGGAAGGTCTCGACCCTCGAGGTCGGAACCAGCCAGGCCCAACCGTCATGAACGGCCACCGCCAGCGCTGTTACCGCGCGCTGATTGTCAAACTACAGAAGTTCGAGCAGCCGACCTCCTTTCACGCTCTGTCCTTGATCCTTGGTGGGAGTGCAAGTCGAAGGTGAGTTTATGCTGCTGAGAAAATCCGGCAACACATACCCCGGATTTTGGGGTCGCGCGCAGCGCAGGCCCAATATCATGTGCAAGCACGTAGGTGCTAGCGGAGTTTTCGCGCGGCAGACGCGCAGCGAGCGTAAAGAGCTACCGCGCCGCTCGGCTGTCAGCTCGACAAGACCGTCCGCTTCAGGGGAGCGAAGGGTGATTCAACGGCAAGCCGCGCACACCGACACCGTCAAAACGGTGAACCACCAGATTGTCGAGCGAGGCCGCCAACAATACGTCGCGCTGCGGTCCGGCAAAGGCGACATCGGTGGGGCCGCGGAGTTGNTCACCGCGCCAATCCTCGGCAAACAACTGCAGTTTTCGGGATCTCAGATCAAACACATAAATAGCATCCGGACGATGGCAAGCGATCCACAGATTCCCGCGATCGTCAAACGCGATCCCATCTGGGATGTGCTTGGGCATATGCACGACGCGCTCCAACTGTCCAGCGTTTCCCTCGTCATCGATTTCGATGCGTGCGATGGCACTCCCGAATGTCTCGACGAAATACAGAAATCGTTCGTCGGCGTCCAACGCAATCGCATTGGGCGTGTCGACCGGGTGCGGATACCACATCTCGGCCGCGCCGCCACCAGGCGGAANACGACAAATATGGCCGTTGATCGTCTCGGACCAATCACCGCTGTCGGAAACNTAGAGATTCCCCGCGCGATCAAACGCGGGGTAGTTTGTACACGCGAACGACTCGCCACCAGGTCCCGTTGCGTACTGGCTGATAGCACCTTGAGGTGTCACGCGCAACACATCACCGGCGGTGTGTGCCAGGTAGAGGTTGCCCTCCGCGTCGACGGCCGACCCTAGACACCGCGCTTCGGTAGTTGCAAACTGCTCACAGGAATTGTCGTTCAACTCCAGCCGGTAGACCTGACAACCGGTTCCGGTGGTGTACGGCTCGCCCGCGGGACCGATCCCAATCGACTCTGGATGATCGACACCACGAATGTGTTGGATCCGGTTCAGGTCATACTCGACGGGTGCCATGGCCAGCTTCCTCGCGGACGAATGCGTGACAGATTGGTCTCATTCATTCTGTTCAAATCGGGCGCACCATTGAAGTAGGTAAGCGCCGCTTTCTCAGACCGCGGCTCCACGAGGCTCAGAGAAGTGGTGCCACCGCCCAGAGCGAGAGCGCGCCGCCCAAAATCTACCAAACCGGAATTCGCGTGATCGCAATGTTGCCAGAAAANCACTGAGAAACATCGGATCCCGGATCCCGCTGCCGGGCGTGGTAATCACCGCGATACCGAAGTGTCTCCTGCCGCCGTTCGAANTGCATCGGCAGCGGATTCCGGTCGAGTGGACAATCGACACCTGGCGGTGCAGCGGATTCTGGGCGGTCCGAATCGACTCCCGAGCAATCGGGGAAATTCACGTTCCAGAACTCCCGCGGCCCCAGTTCGCGCCGCTGTAGCATGGGCACCACACTCCGAGTCCACCGCGTGGCGGCCTTCCAATCGACATCCGGTTGACGGAGGTAGTGCGAGAGAGCGATCGACCGAATCCCCAATAGCGAGGCTTCGCGGGCGGCGGCGACGGTCCCCGACATCAGTACGTCCACACCCAGATTTCCACCGCGGTTGATGCCCGCCAGAACCCAGTCGGCATCCACGACCAATTCGCTCAGCCCGAGCCGAACACAGTCGACCGGAGTACCGTCGACCGCGAAGCGATCGGGAGCCGCGGCGCGCAGATGTAACGACCGATGGGTGGTCGCGGCATGGCTACAGCCCGATTGTGGAGACTCCGGCGCGATCACCGTGACCACGCCCATATCGCTAACGGCGTCGTAGAGGGCCGCTAGTCCCGGCGCGTCGATGCCGTCGTCGTTGGTCATCAANATCTTCATGGCCATCGCGTTTCACCACGTTGAAGCGGCGGGCAAAGAGGAGTTTAGGGATCTCTCGATCCGTCCATCAGTGAACGCAGTTTGAGGTGAAACTTCCCCAATTTACCCCCGTAGTTTCCGGCGCTGATGGCCACGACACCTTGACGGCTGGCCTGTTGTATACCCCGTACCATGGCGCTCTGTACGGCCTCTTGGTGAACCCCGTCGATGACCACCTCGTACGCGCAATTCGCCTCGGCGTGCAGACGTGACTCAACGCGACCTCGCAATGTGGGGCAAAACGCATCTGCGGTCGAGGCCACCAGTGACGGATACCGAGACCCCACTTTACTACCGCTACGAGCCACCCCCGCCGGAAATGGAGTAATCACACCCTCCAGCGTTTCGATCGCTTCCACGGCCTGCCGCGCCGCTTCGAGCGCCGTAGCGTGGTCACGTGCCTGGAGAATGAAGTTCCCTCCGGCGACACCGGGCGCCATTCCCACATTTTCCACGACCAGAAATTCGCCATCCATTACAGGAATTCGCCAGTACCTCTTGTTTCCGACGAGCTTGCTCTTTTGATACCCGTCGCCAAAGAAACGTAAATGTTTGCCGAGCGGAAGGCGTGATGTCGATGCAGGGAGACCATCGAAGACCGCGGTCGATGGACAGGTCATCACGCACTGACCGACGCGATTGGAGACCGCCGTGGCGAGGCGCTCTTTGTCAAAACCGAACATCAAAACCGTCGCCCCTGGGCGACCATCGAGCGTGAGTTCAGGGGCGACCCAGCTCTCCAGCCCACATTCGGCGTCACAGGCGATCACCGAAGAGCTGTAGCCGGTTAATTCCCGTACCGCAGCCTCCAGCCAAAACCGATCGTGCGCTGTAAGAACTAGCCGCGCGTACTGCATCCGGAAAGCTTCCGCGAACGTGTCGTCGATGTAGGTACCGTTGAGGTTCACTCCGGGAAATCTCTGTGATTAGTTCGAGGAACGAAATCTGTCTCGCGTGGTAACACGTTGGCGAGTATTGTAGCAACACTCCTGTGGAGTGTGACGTACACGGCGCCGTCTGAATACAGAGATCTTGCGGACCGCCGCGTTTCGGGAAATAATCGATCGCACACACAAGAATCCGTACCTCGCAGAGCGTTGTCGATGGACGATTCGTTCGATCCCTATCGCATTTGGTTGGGAATTCCACCGGACGAGCAGCCGCCCAACCACTATCGGCTGCTGGGAATCGTGCGGTCTGAAACCAATCCAGATGTCATCGAAAACGCCGCCAATCGACAGATGTCATATCTCCGGACGTTCCAGTCCGGCCCCTATGTTGGCCTGGCGCAGAGGATTCTGAACGAAGTTTCGGCTGCCAAGATCTGCCTCCTTAACGCCGACCGTCGAACAGCCTACGACGCGCAACTGGGGGAGACTTCCGCGGCTTCATCCAACCCTGCAATGCCCGGTCCTCACGGTGAACGAGCGGACGAACTCCCGGCCCATCCCGCTGAAAACGCTGCCGTCGCCGCTCCTCCACTGCCACGAGTCGTCTCTGGACGGCGACCGCGCGCGCGGAGCCGATCTCCCTGGCCGCTGATCTTGACCATGATGCTGGTGGTGGTCGCCTTGGGAGCGCTGATCGTATTCTTCAATCGCTGGAATCAGTGATCGTGTTCTTCAATCGCCGAGATCCGGCGCGCGACTGCGATCTAGGCGAGCACGGGCTTGATCACCGCTCCGGGTACGTCGGGCAGTCGACGTTCGATCCCATTGTGAGAAAAGGTCAGCCGTTGATGGTCCAGTCCCAGCAGATGCAACACCGTCGCACGTACATCGCAGGCACGCCTGACGCCCTCCACCGCGGGGTGTCCAAACCGATCGGTCGCGCCGTAAGACAGCGGAGCTTTTACACCGCCACCGGCCAGCCCAACAAGCAAATCCAGACGGACTGTGATCTCGGCCACTGGCGCCCTGTTGAAATGTCGGCATCCGCCCCAACTCCGTGCACCAAACCACCAAGGTATGATCCAACAAGCCGCGTTGTTTCAAGTCGGTCAGCAGCGCGGCGAGGGGCTGATCGAGAATCGCCTCATGCCGAGCGTATGAGGATTCGAGGACTTTATAACGGTCCCAGTTGCTGACCCCCTCGCCACCCGTCTGATACGCCCCGCCAGACAACTGGACGAACCGCACTCCCTTGTCGAACAGACGTCTGGCGAGGATACCGTTGCGCGCAAAGCCGGTTTTGAGTGGGTCGTCCGACTGGTCCGCTGCGTACATTCGCAGGATGTGGGTCGGTAGACCGCAGGCGGCAGAGGAGCACCTGCGAAGCGGAGAGGTTTACCCGCTACCGTCGCCGATGGACAACCTCAATCCGACTTCTTTTTCGATTGCCCTTTGTTCGCAGCCGGCTTGCTGTCGGACGTCGATTTGCTCTCCGGAGCGGACTTGCTCTCTGGCTTTTTTGGTTCGGCGGCTTTCTTGTCGTCCGCTGCCGCCTTCTTGTACGCATCGCTGCGGTAATCGGTCTCGTAAAATCCGGAACCTTTGAACATAACGGCGGCACCGGCGCCGAATAACCGCCGAAGTTTCAGACGCCCGCACTCGGGACACTTGCGTTTGACAGGGGCCTTAATTCCCTGAAACAACTCGAACGCGTGACCACAGGCATCGCATTCATAGTCATAAGTAGGCATCGGATCTTTCCTTTGAAGCCAATCGCCGCGGGGAGCAAGGGACACCATGCCCACTCGCGCTGGTCAAGGCTCCTGGCCGGGCAGCGAGTCGTCGGAGCGACCCACTGGGGAATCCGGAGTCCCCGTTGAAACCAGTACCTGCGACGGACGAATGACTCGATCATGCAAACAATAGCCGTTCAAAGCAACATGGGCTACGCACCCCTCCGGAGAATCCTCACTCGGTTGCTGACCGATAGCCTCGTGCAAATTCGGGTCAAACGGTTCACCCGCCGCAGTAATTTTCTGGCAGGCGTGTTTTTCCAATGCCGCGATCAGCTGCGCAGCAACCATTTCAACACCCGCTAGCAGACTGTCGGGATCGAGGCTCTCTTTTGCCGATTGAACTGCGCGGTCCAAATTATCAACAACAGGCAGCAAGTCCGACAAAAGCGGAAATGCCGCAAACCTGCGTTGCTCTTCCATTTCACGCCGCAGCCGCTTGCGAAAATTCTCCAGTTCCGCCTGGGCTCGCAAGACCCGCTCATTCGCATCCTGTAGTTGACCCGCGGAAACATCAGCGGCGTCCGTGGAATCGCTCGGGGGAGGTTCGCTGTCGCCGTCGGCTGTCGCCGAAATCGGCTCGTTCGGTACCTCTCCGTCGGACGCATCACCGGCCACGGTGCGCTCGTCATCGGGGGCGTCAGGATCGGGTTCACCGGTGGGAGATGGGGTTGTTTCGCTCATTCGCTTGCCTTCTCCGGGGGATCTTCACCGGTGAGATAATCGCGGAGCTTCTCTACGAATGACTTGCGTTCCGGGGTGACTTCCGTACGCTCCAACTCCGCTAATTTCTGTAACAGCTCCCGTTGATTGCGACCCAATTTGGTGGGAACCTCGATATAGGTTTGCACCAACAACTCGCCGCGACGGCCGCCGCCGCGCGGGTCGGGCATCCCTTTGCTGCGAAGGCGAAAAACCTGACCGGCCTGCGTCCCTTTCGGAATCGTCAGCTCGGTAGACCCGGACAACGTCGGCACTTCTACCTTGGCTCCCAGTGTGGCCTGGCTATAGCTGATCGGCAACCGCAAAACCAAGTGTTGCCCATCGCGTTGAAATAGCTCGTGAGGACGCACCGAAACAAAACAATAACAGTCTCCTGGCGGGCCGCCGTCGGGTCCGGGCTCACCCTCTCCGGGAATCCGCACGCGCATGCCATCGTCGATCCCGCCGGGAATCGCGATGTCGATCGTAACCGTACCCGCGACCCGGCCCGCGCCTCCACAGTCGGTACACGGATCCGCGATCATCATGCCGCTTCCCTCGCACGACGGACACGTCGTCTGTACCCGCACAAACCCCATTTGTTGAGCGACCTGCCCCTCGCCTCCACAACGTCGGCATCGCTCGAGCGAAGAACCCGGACGCGTCCCCTTTCCGTCGCAAGGATCGCACGGTCGACTACGTGAAAACGTAACGGTCTTGACCGTATTCTCAGCGGCCTCTTCCAGATCGAGCGTTACGTCGCAACGAATATCGGCGCCGCGCCGCTGACGCCGCCCACGACGCCCACCCAACAGATCGCCAAACAGTCCCGTACCAAAGATGTCGCCGAAGGCCTCAAAAATGTCCTCGACCTGGTTGAACTGCCCGGTCGAGCCCGCCACCCCCGCGTGCCCATACCGGTCGTAGCGGGCTCGTTTCTCGGGATCACTGAGAACCTCGTAGGCCTCGGCAGCTTCTTTGAACTGCTCAACGGCCTCGGAATCACCACTGTTGCTGTCCGGATGGTATTTGATCGCCAGCTTGCGGTAGGAAGTGGCGATCGCACGTTCGCCTGCGCTACGCTCGACACCGAGTACTTCGTAGTAATCTCGCTTGGTTACCATAATCGCCATCCACCGGGCGCTAGATGGAGCAGCAACACACCATCCGACGCCAACCGTTCCCGCTGCGGCTCGTGTGGATCCAACACGACGACAGCACCGACCTCGCGGATCCCCACAGACGCTGACCGAAAGGCGAGCAACACTCATGCCAACCGCCGGCAGGTGTGGGACTGCTGCCATGGTCCAAAAAAAAGGCCACCTCATACGAAGTGGCCCTGGGTCGCACATACCGTTGGGCGGTCGTGCCGGACATCAGGTCCTAACGAACCGCGCCTTCTACGCTTCGCTTTTCCTTATCTTCGTCGTCAAAATTTGTTACGAGCGCTTCGGTGGTCAACATCAAGCCCGAAATACTCGCGGCATTGGCCAGCGCGGTCCTCACGACCTTTACCGGATCGATCACGCCCGCCTTGTACATGTCAACATACTCACCAGAGTTCGCGTTGTAGCCGGTGGTCAATGGCTTGCCACTGACTTCATCCGCAATCACCGAGCCGTCGATCCCACAATTATCGGCGATCTGTCGCAGCGGCGCATCGAGTGCACGCAAGACAATATCAACGCCGACTTTTTCATCTTTCTTTGCAGGCCCGCGACACTGCGAAACAACCTCCTGACAACGCAATAGCGCCACACCGCCGCCCGGCAGGATGCCCTCTTCGACCGCCGCACGTGTCGCATGCAACGCGTCTTCGACGCGCGCTTTCTTCTGCTTCATCTCGTTTGAATCGAGATCCTTCTGTTGTGATAGACGACTCCAGGCAGCTGCACTGAGTTGTAAAAAATGT
>PADE01000169.1 GCA_002702965.1 Planctomycetaceae bacterium | reverse complement strand
GCTGGTTACGATTACTACATGTCGGGCAAGTGGCACGTCGGAGAATTCCGACCGGCCTGACCGATCGACCGAGGTTTTCACCGTTATTACGGTCTTATTTCGGGTGCCATGAACTACTTCGACATCACGCAGTCGAAACGCCGTGGATTGGAGCGAGTGTTCGCCCGTGACGCAGAGCGGGTGACCCCCGCCAAGAAGGAATTTTATGCAACCGACGCATTCACCGACGAGGCGTTGACGATGCTCCGCGCGCACCCGGCGGATCGCCCGTTCTTTTTGTATCTGGCCTTCAACGCACCGCACTGGCCGTTGCACGCGCCGCCCGAGACGATCCGGAAATACGAAAACCGGTACGCGGACGGATGGTCGGTTCTGCGCCGACAGCGGTACCAGCGGATGAGGCAAATGGGGGTTGTGCGGGACAGCTGGAAGCTGAGTCCGGCGGATGGGGAGGACTGGGATCGGCTCAGCGACGTGCAGCGCCAAGACCTAGCGCGGCGGATGGCCGTCTACGCCGCGATGGTGGACCGCATGGACTGGAATATTGGTCGGTTGGTGGCCTCGCTGCGCGAGGCGGGGCAACTCGACAACACGTTGATTTTGTTCCTCTCGGACAATGGGGGTTGCCATGAGGGGGGCCCGCGGGGCGGCGACATGCGACCCGACTTGAAGGGTCTCACAGGCGCCGTGGATTCCTATCGCACGTACGGTCGGTCCTGGTCGAACGTCAGTAATACACCGTTCCGTCGGCATAAACACTGGGCTCACGAGGGGGGCATCGCGACCCCACTCATCGCTCACTGGCCGGCGCGCCGGCGGACAGCGCCCGGCGCACTGACCGACGAGGTGGGCCACGTGATCGACATTCTACCGACGCTTTGCGCTGCCAGTGGAGCCGCTTATCCCAGCCAGTTTGCCGGGGAAATGATCAGGCCCCACGAGGGGCGCTCGCTGTTGCCCGTCTTCGCGGGGAAGCGCCTCGGTCAACCGCGCACGTTATTCTGGGAACACATGGGAAACGCCGCGATGCGGCGTGGTCGCTGGAAGCTGGTCCGCGCGGCGCGATCGAGTTGGGAATTGTACGATCTCGTGGCGGATCGCAGTGAAATCGACGATCTGGCAGACTCGCATCCCGCGCGTCTGGAACGGATGCAAGCGGATTGGCAGACCTGGGCCGTTCGGGTAGGTGCACGGCCCCAGAAATCTTCGGGCGTAAAACGCAGGTCAAACACGGATTCATGACNGGGAGCTTGGTTGTGATGAACCATCGATACGGGTTGTTGTTCGGGNTCTGTTTGTGGAGTGCTCAGGCGGTGTCGGCGGCCGATCCGATGGAGCTTCGGGCGGGTCCACTCTCGATGGTGTTCGACACCGACCACGCGATGTTACGGTTTATCCGCGTCGGCCAGGTCGAAGTGTTGCGGGGGATCAACGCGCCTGTTCGCGACCAATTCTGGGCGACACTTCCCACCGAGGTCACAAACGTTCAACTCCGTGCGGGACGTGATCGGTTCTCACTGACATTTGATGTTTCCTGCCGGCAACGGGACATCGATTTCTCCTGGAACGGAAAGATCGAAGGAACCGCGGAAGGAACGCTCCGTTTTGATTTTGATGGCGTCGCCAACACGGGCTTTCTCAAGAACCGTATCGGATTCTGTATCTTGCATCCATCGACGGCAGCGGACCTACCCTGGAAGATCGAGGCCACCGACGGGACGCGGGTGGCCGGAAAGTTTCCTCGGTTCATTGCACCTCACCAACCGGCGATGAACTTGCGCGCCATCGAGCACGAATTTGCACCCGGCGCCTGGGCCGAGGTGCGGTTGGCGGGAGAGACGTTCGAGATGGAAGACCAGCGCAATTGGACCGATGGCTCGTTCAAGACGTACTGCACACCCCTGGGGCGACCCTATCCGGTGCGGATTGCCGCGGGGACAAAGATCGAGCAGAGCGTGGGTCTGCGGTTGACGGGGCAGGTAGGAGCGCTCGCGGCGGTCGCCGAGACCGATTCGGGTGNAGTCACCCTGACGCTCGCGGAGGGCGCAGACGCGGTCCGCCCTCTCCCCGGGATCGGGCTGCAAACCTCCAGTCAGGTGGTGGGTCTGAACGACTTGGAGATCAAACGGCTGAAGCAACTTAGTCTGGACCATTTACGGATCAGCCTCGCGCCCGCGAACGACGACCTAACGGGGCGGTTGCGAGCCGCGGCCCAACAGGCGCGCGCACTGGGGGTGCCGCTGCACATCGCCCTGCGATTGAGCCCTGAGCCCGCTGGCGAATTGCGACAGTTGGCTGCGTCTGTTCAGGCCACGGAGCCTCCGGTCGCCGCTTGGGTCGTCACCGAGGCGACCGCGGAACGTTTCGAAATGGTNCGCCGGATACTCGGNACCGAGGTCTCGATTGGTGTTGGNGAGGACACCAATTTTACNGAGTTGAATCGCAATCGACCTCAATCCGATGCNATCCAGCTGGTCTCCTTCGGTCTCAATCCGCAGTGCCACGCCCGCGACAATCTGACGATGATTGAGACGCTTCAGATCCAAGGCGAGGCGGTCGACAGTGCGAGGCAGTTTATTGGTGACCGCCGGCTGCTGGTCAGTCCGGTCACGCTGAAGGTCCAAAAAGTCAACCAGCCGCCCCTGCNGGGCGAATTGCCGACGGATGTCGATCGTCGGCAGCCGTCGTTGTTCGCCGCGGGTTGGACGTTGGGGAGTATCAAGTACCTGGCGGAAGCGGGCGTTGACGGACTGACGTATTACGAAACGGTCGGTTGGAAGGGAGTCATGGCTCCCGGTCCCCAGGTCCGTCTCCCGCAGATCTTTCCGGCGCAGCCGTCACGGGTTTATGCGGTCTACCACATCCTCCGCGCGGTGGGAGAGTTTGCCGGCGGTCAAGTGCGTCGAGTCGACTCCAGCGCGGCGATGGAGGTGGTCGCGATGGCGCTTCGACAGCGGGACCGGAGCCGGCTCCTGGTCGCCAATCTGTCTCAGCGTCGCAAGACCGTTCGGCTCCGGGGAGTGTCCGCCGGATCGGCCCGCCTGTTTCGCTTGAACCGGGGTAATGTGGCTAGTTCGGCGATCGATCCGGACGCGTTTTCTCGCCGCCCAGCCGAGGTGATCGAAATCGGCCCCGCGACGGAGTTGGCGCTGGCACCCCACGAGATCGTACGAATCGACCGCTGATCCGAACGGTCGAAACGGTCGACGGCGCAGTTCCCGTGACTACGGACGCAGGCAGTAGAGCGCGCGATCGGTCCGCAGTAGCAACGACCCGTCGACCACGGCGGCGCTCGTTAAAAGGGTGCCGTCGAGTCGGTTAACGGCAAGTTTGTGGAACGCTGTGCCGGGTTCAATCACCGTCGTAACACCGTCGTAATCAAAGAAGTAAATGCGGCCATCGGCGTACAGCGGTGAGGCCCAGAACCGCTTGCCGATTCGCTCGCTCCAATGGACCGTACCCGTCCTGGCATCGATACAGGTTGCGATCCCGTTATCGGAGGCGAAGTAGATGGCGTCGCCGACGAGCAGTGGAGACGAGACGTTTGGCACGCCACGCGTGAATCGCCACTCGATTCGTGGGCGGACCGTGTTGCGATCGCCGTCGACCCGGATCGCCAGCAACTCGGACTTCATATATCCGGTGCAGACATAGATCAGCCCGTGACCCGCGATCGGCCGCGCCGCGTTGGAGAACCCGAGTTTTCCGTACGGGAGCTTCCAGAGTTCCCGGCCGGAACGGGGATCGTAGCCGTAGACCCAGTCGGCTGCNGGCGAAACAATCTGGGGCTTTCCATTGACATCGACGATCAGGGATGTGGCGTAGGACTTGCGCATCTGAATGTCTTGGTGCGGAGTTCCCGAGCGTTTGGTGCGCCAGGCTCGCGATCCGGTTTCTGCATTGAGTGCCACAATGTACTGCTGATCGATTCCGTCACAGTGGATGATTAGCAGATCCTGCCAGCGCACGGGCGAGCCTCCCGGACCGTTTTCATGCATGACGTTCAGGGATCGGTTTTTCCAGATGACTTTCAGTGATGCCAGATCGAGACAGGCGATTCCCAGGGGGCCGAAGTGACAGTACAGGCGACCTTTGTGGAGAATGGGAGTAGGGGTCGCGTAGCTGTTCTCACGGTGGATCATCTGGGGAGCTGTTTCGGAAAGTAATTCCAAATTGTGCAGCAGTTTCCCGTTGACCAGATCGAGGCCGATGGCCCGCAGGCTGACGGACTTGGAAATCGTCAGCGGTTGCGCATTGGTACTCTCTTTGCGTCGACGTTCGGCCTCTTCTTTGGACGCTGGCTGGTCGATTCCGGTCGTGGCCCACACTTGCCCGTTGGCGATCACGGGCACCGACCAGCCGCGGCCGGGCAACACGACTTTCCACGCGACATGTTCGGTTTCACTCCAGCAGACAGGAAGATTGGTCGCATCGGAAACCCCGGTCCCCAGCGGTCCACGCCACTCCGGCCAATGGTCGCCGGCTGCGGCGAGATGGATGCTCGCGAGAACGCCTGCGAGCGTGGCATAAATGCGCAGTTGAACCATGTTGCCAGTCCTGTGGGTGGGTGGGAGATCGCAGCGGTGTGGTGCGCGCGGTGGCGTGCACGGACTTCCGCTTCCAGCAGCTCGCCAGCATACTTCGTACGTGGGAAACGTCAAAGTACGGGTAGGCGGATGTCGCTGGATGGAGACGTACGTCCGGTTATAATGCCCCAGCGATCACTGTTGTGCACGCATCGCCTCTTTCCCATTCAGGCCCGATCATGCGCCCCTACCGATTGGTTTATGGTTGGCCGACCATCCTGTTACTGACGCTGGGTTCTCCACCCGCGATACGGGCCGACGACGACGGTGACGTCCGCGTTATCCGAGTGGCGGCGGTCTCTTTCGTACCGGCCAAGTTCCAGCTCGAAGCGAACGCCAATCGAATGGCGGCGCTGTTTCGTCAGGCCCGACGCGGCGGCGCGGCCCTGGCAGTCGCCCCGGAAGGCGCTCTGGAAGGTTACGTCGTCAACGAGATCATCGCGGGCCAGGCGAAACCGGAACAGATGAGGCGGGTTGCGATCACGATCGATGGTCCGGTGATGAGCCGCTTTCGGGCGCTGGCGCGCGAGCTCGAGATGTGCTTGGCGTTCGGGTTCGCAGAGCGGCGCGGCGACGACGTCTACAACGCCGCCGTATTCATCGACAACGAAGGGATCGTACGTGGCAAATACCACAAGATGCAATTTGCCGAGGGGTATCACTCGTCGTGGTGGTTCAATCGGCTGGGCGAACAGAGCCGCGCTTTTGACACACCCCTTGGGCGCTGTGGGTTTTTGATCTGCAATGACCGCTGGAACCCGCAACTGGCACGTATCCCGGTCCTCGATGGCGCTCAGTTCCTGGTGATTCCCTCCTTCGGATCCCGGTCGCGAGCGCAGGATGAGGCGGTTTTGAGTCGAGGCCGTGAAAATCAGGTGCCCGTGGTCGAGGCGAATGTGGGGGTGACCTTGATCGTCGACAACAACGAGATCGCGGCGGTCGATCGGCAGGAACAGGGAATCACATTCTCGAACATCACGNTTCGCCCGGCCCGGGCGGCGCCGCGTGCTGACCGCGATCGAGTCGAACGCGAGTTTCTCGATCACCGAGTGGGGGAAATGCAGCGGCGATATCAGCGGACGCTCAAGCGGTTGCGGACCCGTGACGGGCNATGATGGTATGGCAGCGTCGGATGTGTTAGCGTCCGCGCACNTTGCGATGCAGGCACACCGCTCCACTCTGGTGGTACGTCAACAGGAGCGCCCCGACGCGGGCATACCGCTCGAACAGTTGGGTGATGACTTCGGACTCCGCGGGCCAGGGGAACGCGAACACAACCGCGAAGTCCTCGACCATGAGTCCCAGGGTTTCGTACGCATCGTCCGCGGTGGTCGCCATCCAGAAAAATTCACGCCCCGCAGCGGCGGCCAGCGATTCGCCACCGGGCGGCACAAAACTGCCCTCAACGAACTCGACCGAGAGGCGGTGTCGCGTGGCCAGCGCCCGTGATGCGGTGATCAGCGCAGGATCGATTTCAATCCCGCAGGCGTCAAATCCGAACAGCGATGCCAGCGATGCCACGACTCCCAGACCGCTTCCCCATTCACAAAAAGTTGTCCCTTGGGCGAGCCTGTCATCGGCCACCGCGCGGACCGCGTGGGCCACCCGTGCGAATCGGCAGGGGACGAAGCCAGGGGGGCTGTCGGAGCGTTCCTCCAGGCCAGCGGCCCGGCTCTCCCCATCGCGCAGCAGCGCGCGGGCTGCCTCCGGTAGTTCCGCAGCGCCGTACGCAATGTCGATCTCGGCGAGTGGCACGCGACCCCATCCCCGCTGGCGGTAGGAGTTCCCGTCGGCCGCGCTCGAGCAGCCGTCGTGGGGCGAGTGGCGTGGCGACCGATCGGTTTGCTTACCCGCCCGGGTTTAACGCGCGACGACAACGCTCAGAGGAGCCTCAGCGATGATCGGGTCGCCGGATCGCAACGGTCGGCCACGGACGGTGATGTTCTCGGTCGGTCGCACCGTGGCGCGGATCACGAGCGGGGCGTTGAACGGGCCGGCATCTCCCGTAAAACGAATCTCCAAGGTGGCTTCGGTCTGGTCGGGCGCAAGCACCCTTGGGGTCGCCTCGACTCCCTGGACGTGCGCGCCGGGGAGGAGACTCAGGGTGACCGGTAGGGGTAGTTCCGGGTCGCGCCGAATTCGGACGGTGACCTGGGCCGGTCGGTCGGCACGGGCCACCAGCGAACTGCGTTGAAGTCGGATCGACAGTGGGCCCGCACTCGGTTGGATCATGATCTGGTCGGGAGCGGTGCTCGAGCTATAGGCCACGGTGTGGCGGCTGCCGTCCGAATCGACGATCTCGCCGTACACCACGACCACGGTCCGGCCGGTCAGACCGACCTTCGTCCAGGTGGAAACCTGCAGCGGGTAGTCGAAGTGTTTGCTGTTCGGTGGCAGCTCGATGGGGGATCCCCAGGTGCCCATCTGGTGGCGGATTTGCTGGTCCGCGGCGCGCGCATAGAGCGTTCCCTCAAATCCCCCGCGGTCGATCTCGTAGCGCCGGTAGTGGGTCGTTCCCCGCAAGGCGAACGGAATTTTGTATTGACCGATGAACTTGAACGGCGCGGATAACGCAGTGGTCAGCAGTACCGTCTCAAACACAGGACCGCCCGGGTCGAGCCGGTAGGTGGCCGTCCGGGTGACTGCGCCCATTGGCAGCATTGCCGCGCCTTGCACTCTGATACGGGCCGCCGAGATCGTTGTCTTGGGGCCGGCTTGGAGCTTCAGTTTGGCGACCTTTTTGTCGCCGGGAATGGAGACTGGCTCGGCGGTGACCCCCTCGGGGAGCTGGTCCGCAGTGAGTTTAATCTCGCCGGCGAAACCGCCTAGGCGCTCGGCGTTGACGGTCAGTTCGGCAGAGCCTCCTCGGGTCAGAGTCAACGCCTGTTGGGCGGGGTGCAGGAGGAAATTCGCAGCGGGCGGCGGGCCGACCTGGAGGCGATAGATGAACCGTGGACCGCCGCGGGTGGGGAACCGCTCGGAGACCCGCAGCGTGTAGGTACCCGCCTTGGCGAACGTCAAGCGGCCGCGACCTTCGCTGCGTAGCAGTTCGCTGTCGTCGTCGGCCGAGACAACCAACAGCGGGTTGAGCACAGCGCCCTGATGCCGCGCGCGAAACAAAAACTCGAGCGTCTGACCCTCTTCGACCGTCAGCCGCCAGCAGTCGACGTCGCCGGGCGCTGAGATGCGGCCGTTGAGGACCACGGGCGCCGGATGAACCGATGCCTTTGGGGGGACGTTGTTGGGCTCCTGTTCGATCGCCTCTGGGAAGTCGCCCAGGTCGAGCAGCACCAGTTGCCGGGTGTCACCACAGGGAATGGGGAGCAGCTGTTGGTCACCACCGTCGGCCGGCAGCGTGACGATGACCGGCTGTGCGGGAACGTGCTGCCCGAGCAGTTGCAACGGGACCTCGGTACCCCGTCTTCCTCCGAGCGGGAAGCTGGAATCGACATGGGGCCCACTGGTGATCGTGAGTCGGTAAACCGAGCTCTGCAGACCCCCGAAACGCACGTCGTGGATCGCGGCGTGGTAGGTGCCGTCGCGTGGAACGGTGAAGCGGACCAGGGAATCGGAGCCAAAAAAATCGGTGTTCTCGGCGATCCGCTGTCCCCCTGCGTCGCGAATCTCGAGATGGGAGTCGAGCGTCGATCCGATCCGCGCGGCGTGCACCTCGCAGGTGATCGAATCACCGGCTTTGGCCTCGAACACCCACAGATCGACATCCTCTCGTGGATAGATGCGCCCGTTGGCGGTGACCGGCAACTGGACGGGGTGGGGGATCGGGTTGCCGTCCACCTCACGCTCAATCACTTCCGGCAGATCGCCGATCACGAACCGCCGCAGCGTGGTACCTCCTTGCGAGGTCCAGACCTGCCAGTACCGCATTCCCAAGGTTGCATCGTCCGCGACTTGGACGGTCCCCGCGTAATCTCTCGGAAACGAATGTTCTTGGGTAAAGTAGGTTTGCGGAATCACCACTTTAGGGAACCGCGTGGTGTTGATTTCTCGGACCTGCTGCGAGGCGGTGACTCCGGGCCCCAGCATCGCGAAGGAACAGCCTTTGTGCAGATAGAGCCCCCCCACACGCACGCTGACAGTGGTGCCTCGTTGAGCGCCGGCGGGAAAGATGTAGGAGGCCGAAGGGTGCACGGCGCCGAGGGGCGTCGAGCCGACCAAGGCCAGGCAAGCTGCCGATAACAGACGACCGAGTGGACTCCGCATCTGGATTCCTTTTGCGCGCCAGCGGCACCGCCGTGAGAGGTCTCGAGGCCGGCATCCGAAGCCGGGCCGCGTTACAGCAGCTCCTCGATCACCCGACCACCGTCGAGCAGTTTGATGGGTCGCTTATCAAGGGTGTACAGCAATTTTTCGGTGTCGATTCCCAGCAGGTGGAACATCGTCGCGGCGAAATCCTTGGGACCAATCGGATTGTCCTTCGGCTTGGCAGCCCACTCGTCGGAAGTGCCGACCACGCGTCCACCTTGGATTCCACCTCCCGCCAGTGTCAACGTGAAGCACGGACCCCAATGGTCGCGTCCGGCATCCTTGTTGATCTTCGGGGTGCGGCCGAATTCGCCACTGATCACGACGAGCGTCTTTTCGAGCATCCCGCGATCCGCCAGGTCGCGAAGCAATTCCGCCAGGGCCTTATCGAGATGGGGAAGCAGGTTGGTTTTCAGGTCGCCAAAGTTGTTGGCGTGGGTGTCCCAGTTATTGTGGTTGATCATCACGTAACGGGAGCCGGATTCGACCAACCGGCGGGCCAGCAAACACGACTGCCCGAGGGTGTTGTTGCCGTAGGCTCGTCGGGCGGGTTCGGGTTCGCTTTGTAGGTCAAACGCCTTTTTTGCCTCGGGAGACGTCATTAACGTAAATGCGCGTTCGCGGAACTTATTGAAGGCGCCTGCCTTTCCACGCGTTTCGACTTGCCGCTGGAAGCGGTCGACGGTCCGTAATAACCCCCGCCGGTTCGACAGGCGGCTACCATCGATGTCGAGTGGTGGCGCCAGGTCGGGTACGGAGAACCCGGGAAAACTCGGATCGGCGTCGATCAGGAAGGGCGCCGCGGAGGAACCCAGGAATTGAGGGCCGGCGCTGGCGTGCATGGCCGGGAGGACGACGTAGGGAGGCACGGTTCCGCGGCTCCCATAGGTGTGCGAGGCCACGGAGCCGAACGCGGGGCGGGCTTCGTTGAGGTGTCCGGTGAGCATGTATTTGTCGGCGGCGCCGTGCCCGGAATTCCCGTGCGCGAAGGAACGGATCAAGGCGAACTTGTCGGCGTGTTGCGCGCTGAACGGCAGGTGTTCGCATACCTCGATCCCCGGGACGTTCGTGGAGATCGACGAAAACTCTCCGCGTACTTCGGAGGGCGCGTCGGGCTTTAGGTCGAACGTGTCGATGGTACTCAAACCACCCAACAGGAAGAGGTAGATCACCGAGACATCGTCGGACGGGTTGTTCTCGCCGGCGGCAGCTGCCAGCGCCTGTTGCTGTAGCGCCAGTGGTAACGTTGCGCTCCAACCGAATGCGCCGGCGGCGCCAACGCGTAGAAAATCCCGTCGTTGGATCCCATCACAGAAGGGCCGTGAGCGTGTCATGATTCGTGCCTCGGGCAGGGGGTGGAGCAGGAGTCGGATCGCGGTCGAGGATGCGTCCTGTTGAGTTTTCTCGGCGCACAGAACGGCTCTCTGAAGTCGATTAATGGCGGAAAATGAATTCGATGGAACAGAGCATGCTCCAGGCGAGGTCCTCGCTGGCGGTGCGCCGGTCGGATGCCTGTTGCAGGTAGTTCAGTGCCTCGGTCCGTTCGGTGTCGAACGGCGGTCGGCTGAAAAACGTCAGGTACAACGCGCGAACCAGATTCGCATCGTCGGGATAGCGAGCCACGAGGCGGGCCAGCGTACCCCCTTCGTGCTTGAGTTTTTGGTGGATGGCAGGTGAGTTCATCAGGTGCAACGCCTGTGCCACATTGGGTTCGTCGAGTCGTTCACACACGCAGGCCGATTTCCGTACCGGGCGTCCAAACAACTTGAGGAAATAGTGCGAGACACCGCTATCCCATAACTGAATGGCGCGGAAGCCATCGGGGACCCCGACGAACTTCTCGTTGACGCCGGTCACCTGGCACACCGCGTCGAGCAAAACTTCCGCTTCCAACGGTCGCAGCGTGGCGTGCGAGTAGTTCTGCTCGTCCAGTCGGTTGGTCGGGTTGGGGGTCGAGGAGAGTTGGTAGACCCCCGACCGCGTAATCGTACGGATCAGGGCGCGCAGGTCGAAGTTGGTTTCGGCGACATGCCGAGAGAGCGCCAGCAGTAGTTCGGGGTTGGACGCCGGGTTGGTGGCCCGCAGATCGTCGACCGGTTCAATGAGGCCGCGACCCATGAAATGGGCCCACATCCGATTGGCCAAGTTCTTCGCAAACCAGGGGTTGCTGGGGTCGGTGAGCCAGTCGGCGAGTACCTGTCGACGGTCGCCGACAGGGGCTGCAGACGGCATCTCGGTCCCCAGCGGGTGTGGGTGTACGACCGCTCCACTGCGGGGGTGTTTGGTATCAGGACTTCCCTCGGTCCAGAGTATCTCGCCACGCGGGGTCCCACGCCATTTGAGCTGCGTGAAAAAGGACTGCATTCCGTAGTAATCGGTTTGCGTCCAGATATCGCTGGGGTGGTGGTGGCACTGGGCGCAGGCAATGCGCAGCCCGAGAAATGTCTGGGAGACACGGCTGGCGAGTTTCCCGGGATCGGTGTCGACTTTATAGAAATGGCCCTGAGGCGCGTCGAGCAGAGCCCCTTCGGCGGCCACCAACCTGTGCACGAACTGGTCGTAAGGGATGTTCGAGGCGAAACTCTCGCGAATCCACCGATAGTAGTTGTAGGCCGCCTTGTGCCCCAACAACTCGCGCTGCACTCCCAACAGATCGGACCATTTGAGGGCCCAATAATCGGCGTATTCGGGGCGCAGCAGTAGCGTTTCTACCAATTGGGCGCGGCGGTCGGGGCGAGGATCGGCCAGAAACTGTTGGACTTCCTCGGAGGAGGGGAGGGTGCCGATGATGTCGAGGAAGACGCGCCGGGCGTACTCGGCATCGTCGGCCGGGCCCGACGGGAGGATATTCAGCGCTTGCAGTTTTTCGTACACCAGCCGGTCGATGAAATTCTCCCCGGAGAGCTCGGGGTATTGCTCGATCGGCGCGGCGCGCGGAATCAGCGCTTGAAACATAGCGAAGTGATTCATAAAGCCAGCGCGTAACGCCACTTGTCCCGGACGGTCGGCCGTCGTGACCAGTCCGGTGCCGTTGATCGAGGCCAGCGCCGGGCTGTTGGACTGGTATTGAGCCAGCCGGGTGACATCCCGGGATCGNCCATCGCTGAAGTACGCCATCACCCGCAGCTGCTGGCGGGATTGGTTGGTGAGAATCCGCTGTCCCGGTGTCACCGTGATCCGCTCCACCCGGGCCTGTGAGTCGGACCCGTACGGAGCGCCGGCCGCGATCCAATCCCGCAGCGTGGTGTACTCGGGCAAGCTGGGTGGAATTCGCACTCCGCCACCGTGTGGCTTGTCCCCCGAGGCCTTCTGCAGCAACAAGCTCCGCTCGGGTGCCGAGGTAAAGAGACGTCTGCCACGGCTATGCAACACGATCGCCCGGAAGTCTGCCAACGGGTCGGAATTAAAGACCGAGAGTTTAAAACCGGCTTGTCCCTCGGCCTTGCCGTGGCAACCCGCCCCATTACAGCCAAACTTGTCCAGCAACGGCATGATATCGTTGACGAAACTGAATGCGCGCGGCGACTGCGATCCGGTGACCGTGACGGGAACCGAGAGGGAACGCCCGTCGACATCGATTACGATGGAGCCCTGCCCGTCGGCGACGGGCCGTACCACGCCCCGCGCATCGATCGAGACAACCCCCGGGCTGACGCTGCGGAACGTCGCTTCCGCGCCGAGATCACGCAAGCGGCCGTCGGCCGTTTTGCCACTGACGAGCAAGGTGTGCCGNGCCACGGGACCCTGCAGAGAAACCATTGGAGGATCGACGGTGACCGCGACCAAGGGGGCCTCCTCCGCCACCGCCGGAACGGCGACACAGGTGAGCCCGGCCAACGTGATTTTCAGCAGGTGACGTAACCCGTTCATCGCTAGATCCCAGTGCGGATTTCCAGTCTCGCGTCCTCGTGCCGAACTCGGTCAGCCCCAAAAGTCAGTTCTAGTGTCGACAGTTCGCCACTTGTGTCAAGGCAGTTCTAACGGGGATAGCTCCGCCGGTTTAATCCCCAATGCCCGAGACGTCCGAATCGTCGTCCTGTACGGAGACACCACCATCCTACCATCGGGCCCGAAAGCCTGAAAATCCCAGCCTCCCCGAGTGGGGGGGGGTTAGCTGGGCGCGGTCATCCGGTAGAGCCGTAAATGTCCGTCAGCCTGGGCCGTCGCCAGGGTCTGCTGGTCGGGCGCTGTGTCCAAACCGCGGCTACTCGCCTTGAGCCCGAGTGTGTGAAACGGTTTTTCGACGTCGGGACGGAAGAACCACAGCACTCCACTGCCGTTACTGTGGGCGGCGGTGGCGATGATGAAACCGTCGGGGTGGAACCGGACCCCCCAACCGACCCCTTGGTAATCGCCGTCTTTGAGTTGCCGTAGCGCCTTCCCCGATTCCCAGTCGAGCAGCAGTACCAATGCCCCTTGAACCGCGCCAAACGCATTGCGGACGTCGGTGATTCCCGCGCAGGCGAGCAGCTTTCCGTCCGGGCTGAAACGCATGTCGCGGGCGCCACCCATGTCGGCGGCAAACTTCTTGTCATAACCGGTCATCACACTGGCATCGAGGGTTCGCGTTTCCTTTCCCGATTCCAGATCCCAGACTTTGACAACCCCTATCAGATCGCTGGAAGCAAGAAAGCGGCCGCCGGGGTGAAAGTCGACCGAGTACACATGTCGCTGGTGTCCGGCGAGTTGCCAGATTGGTTTGGTCTGCTCAGCGTCCCACACTTTGACCAGGTTGTCGTTGCCGCAGGTCGCGATCAACTTCCCGTCCGACCGGGCGCGGACCGACCGCACCCAACCGGCGTGCGCTTCGATCATTCGGGCGGGCTTCGGTTGCGCCTCACCGAGGGGCCACCAGCCGACGCGACCATCCCAGCCACCGCTCAATAGCCATTGGCCGTCCGCGGAAAAGTCCATCGAGCGGACCCAACTCTCGTGGCCCGTGAGAGTGGTTTTACCGCCTTGGGCGAGGTCCCAACGATAGATGTTGAGATCCTCTGCGCCGGCGAATACATACTTACCCGAGGGGTCGATCCGACACGTCGTCAAGGGGCGCTCGTGTTTGAATTCGGCCGTCTGGTGGACACGTTTTGGGTCGATCGAGTTCATGATGCCTGTTGCCTGACCGAGTGACGCGCCGCCGACATTCACGCCAGCAATTCGCGGATGGGTTCCATCGCCGGATCGCCGATGGGGACCGGACTACCCGGCTTGTCGTGCGGCCGAGTGGTATCGAGGCCCAACGCCTGAAAGTAAGTGTGGAACAGGTGGCCACCGTCGACTTCCCGGTCGGCGACTTCGGTCCCTTGATCGTTGGTTTTTCCGATCACCATACCCGGCTTGATACCGGCGCCTCCGAGCGCGACCGACAGCGATGCGCCCCAATGATCGCGGCCGTAATTGCGGTTGATTTTCGGTGTGCGACCAAATTCTGACATCACGACCACTAGAGTGCTCTCCAGCATTCCGCGCTGGTGCAGGTCATCGAGCAGGGTGGCGAACGGTCGGTCAAATTCCCCCAGTTGTTCCAAATGGAAGTTGAAGTTCTCGGCGTGTGAGTCATATCCGTGATGGGTGACTTTGACGCACGTCGCCCCCTGTTCCAACAAGTTGCGGGCGAAGATGCAGTTGCGGGCAAAGAAGTGCTCGCCGTACCGTTGCAGGTCGCGGGCTTGTGCTTGACCGTCGAATAGCGACTGCCGCGACATGAGCAGCTGCGCTTGCTCGAAACTTCCGTTGTAGAGATCGGTCGCCGAACGTTGCCCGCGGTTCCCGAGTCGGCGGTTGAGTCGCAGGCGAAAGAGGTTGCGCCGTCGAAAACTGGCCGAGCTGATGTCTGGCAACCGGGAGATGTTCTCGGGAGGTTTCACGCCCTCCAGGCGCAGCTGGGCGTAGCGAGGTCCCAGGAACGCGTCGGTGGCGTCGGTTAGCCCGCGGCTGGAAATATGAATGTAGCCGGGTAGCGGGCTGGCTGGCGGTGAGAAATATTTGGCGGCGACGGCGCCGATGTAGGGATACCCTTCCTGTCTTCGGCCGCGTTCCATGATTTTGCGGCCGACCCCGTGGTCATTCGTTTTCAGATTGATGCTACGCACAATCGACAGATGGTGCATCTGTTGGGCCGTATGGGGCAGCAGCTCAGAGATGCGGATCCCCGGCACCGACGTTTCGATGGCCCGAGAGGGTCCGCCGTACAACGTTCCCGGTTTAGGATCCCAGGACTCGAATTGGCTGACGCCACCCTGCAGGTAGATTTGCAAAATGCGCTTGTGACCGCCCCGCAGATCGGCGCTCGGCGCGGCGGCGGCCAGAGCGGGCAAGGCCAGCGCCGCCCCCATTCCGCCCGCCGTAAATCCCCGGCGGGAAAGCGCGTGATCCAAGCCGTTGCACCCCAGATTCCGTCTCACCGGCATTCCCTTCGTTGCGGGGAGAATGTGTGCAGAACGATCGCTCGATTCTAGCGATGTGGCGTGGGGTGAACAAGCGAAATCGACTCGTCGGGTGAGCGCTTACGGCGCGGGCGGCGACCGGACCACCTCGACCCCCGAGAGTTGGGTTTCTCCGGCGATCGGTTCCAGACGAATCTGCAGTTCCTCGGCGATCTGGACATCGTCGAAAGTGTGGACCGCCGATTGCGAGGCGGCCGGTCCGGCCGCGTTGAGCTCGAATCGGCTGAGCACTCGCCGGCCTTGGAGATAGACGTTGAAGACCGCGCCGGGGGCATCCGCCAGAGGGGGGGCCGAGAACACCAGCCGCACCCGGTGCGGTTCTGCCGATAAGGGTCGGGTGGCATACTCCTCGGCGGTCACCACCAATTGGGCTCCGCCCTTGCCATTGGCAGCGCACGCACGCGCGATCCGTTGGCCCGTGCCACTGATCAGAAACACGACCGAGTTGCCGGCCCGCCAGTCCGCATGGCCGACGACAGGTCGTAACAAGGGCGCCAAATCGGGTGTCCGCTGAGCCGTGGTGCTCTCTCCCGATTTTTTCCATTCGGCTGGATTCCAGGAGACTTCGGCGGTTGTTTTCGGCCGGATCGATAGATCGTGGCTGTCTTCTCGAAACGGTTCGGCGTGGCCTGAGTTTTGGGCGGCGATGATCAGGTTGGCCGGTTCGTCACCGGTTTGCTGCGAGGTGAACTGGATGTACGCCTCGCGAATCTTCGCGCCGGGTGCCAGACGCAGGTCGTTGAAACGCAAACCAATCAGCTGGGCTCCCGAGTTTTCGACCAGTTCCAGATCTCCACTGCGGAGATGGACTTTTCCGTTTTCGTCCTCCTCGGCATCATCATCGGCGCTGGCCACTGGCAGGCCGGTGGCCAGTTCGAATTCGTCGCGCAGTTGCATCGCGATCCGTACGTCTCTCGCTCCGGCGACACCCGATGCCAGAATCCACGGCTGTTTGCGGCCGGTCATGGTTGACGAGTGGTGGCGGTAGAAGCGGGCCTCCGCGTTCAGTTTGACGGACAAGCGGGCCGACGCACCGGCCAGTCGCGGGTACTCCAGCCACAGTCGTCCCGTCGCATCGCGGCGGTCACCGGGGGCCCCAAAGTTAATTCCCAGCTGTTGGATGCGCCGCTGTTTTGATGCGGCTCCCGCCAGCGGGTGAACGGTCCACAGATCGACGTCCGGCATATGGACCAGTGCGAGCGACGTCTGGTTCTGGTAGGCGCAGCTACAGGTGCGTGTGTAGTCGGGTGCATTGAGGACCCCATTGGCGATTACCAGGTTGGATGTGCAGCCCGACTTGAATCCACCGAAATTACCGGTTCCCGAGTCGTTCGAAAGGTCGTAAAAGCCGGCCGCTCCCGAGCGAAACGTCAGCAGGTGTTCGCTGGCCAGAATGTTGTTGCAGCCATAGGTGCGAGTGATTTTCCAGGGGAGCAATTCGCCGGTCAGCGGATTGGGTACCTGCTTCTGGGCGCCCGTGTCGATGCGAAACGCTCCCGCCGAATCGGCGTACGAATTGGCGTTGGTGAGAATCCAGTCGTTGTGCAGGATACACGGCCCGGCGTACTTGAGTTGGTCCTTTTTCCAGCGGAGTTCTCCGGTGCGGCCCGCGTAGACCGCCATGCCGCGGCCTACCTCGACGCGCAGCCGATCGCTGCCGGACGCACCGGCCTGGAGCAACAGATCATGCGTTTCGCTGTACCCTAGCCAGGTTCCGAAGATCCCGTCGCTCCGCTGCCACTGCAGCGCCCCCGTACGGTGGTCGAGGGCGACGATACGGTACGTATCGGGGGACGCCTCGCCGCGCCGCTTGAGCGCGTCTTCGATCAGTTGCGGGTTCTTATCGAGGCAGAACACCTGGCCGCCTCCGGCGACGATCCCGTTGTGCCAGAAACTGTGTAGCGCGTCGATTTTCCAGAGCTGTTTGCCGCTGAATCGGTCAAAGCCGACCAGCGCCAGGCTGCCGGCACGGTCCAGGCTCTTCGATCCAAATCCGGCTCTGTTTCCCCGTAGTTTCTCTTCGTTTTCGAAAGCGAGTTTCTTCCGGTCGCGGTAGCGGGCAAAACCGAGACCACCCAGCAGCACATCTTGGTAAACGCCCAGGAAGGCCCACTGCCGGCGCTCGCCTTGGGCATCGGGTGGCAACGAGATCTCCTGCCGGGTCGCACCGCTCGCCGGGTCGAGGACCAGGCAGTGGTCGCCGACAGCGAGGTACAGCCGATCGGGTGTGACCACATAGTTGGTTCCCCGCCCGTTGGCGCCTGGAATGTGCACTTGGTTGTAGCTGGGATCGAGGGGCGCATCCTTATAGGTGGTGTCGTAGTAGACATCGGCGGTGCCTAGGTCCTGGAAATCTCGCTTCCACAGGACGCGCCCCGTGTACACGTCGCGCGCACTGAGCTGGTTGATTCCCTGGATGAACAAACGACCGCCGACGACCTGTTCGGGCGGACCGTGGCCGTGTCGCGGTAGGATGTCCGTGTTGCGGTTGCCACCGAACCAGAGCAGACCCAAGGGCAGCTTGACGCGCCGGTCGTCGGACTTGATGGTGTTGGCGATGTCACCGTATTGATGTGTCCAGTCGGCCGATCCAGGCAACGCTCCCACGCGCCGAACCAGGACGCTGTCGGGGGTGAGTTCGACTTCCGCCTGTTCCAGTTCAGCCGCCACGACGCGGGCCATCACGGCACGCTGCTCCCCGCTGGTCAAGAGGTGCATCACGCCGCCGTAGGGACGGACCGATCGGTATAAGTCCGTCAGTAACTGGCGGTCGGCGGTCGCTGTCAGGGCGGGGCCCAGAAACACCATGTTGGCAACGTACTGAGGCGCCCGGAAGGTGTGAGCGGCCGACCGATGGACCGTCACACGACCGTACAACCCGGTCGCGTCGAGGCGCCGGCGGAGGCGGTCGACGCGGGTCGCGTCGTGGTCGACGATCGCCAGTTGCACAAAAGGAGAGTCGGCCGCCAGCGCTGCCGGCACAGGGCCGTCCGCCGCGCCGTACCAGAGCGCGTACCCAGCCGCGTCGCCCGCTTGGAGCAGACGCGGGACGATTTTCGTCGGGGGCGGCGAGCCGGTTGGCGGTGCGGTTGGCGGTGCGGTTGGCGGTGCGGTTGGCGGTGCGGGTGCGGGCTCGGGCGGCGCGGCCCCGTAGGCCTGGATGGCGCCCGACCGGGTCACCGCGAACAGCGTGCCGGAGGCGGCCAGCAGACGCTCGACCGGTTCGCCGGTCGCCAACTGCCAGCTGATTTCGGCCGGGCGGTCGCCCGCTGGCAGCCGGATCGCCGTCAAGTGCTGTTGCCCGGCCGCGTAGAGGTGATCTCCGGAGAGGATCAGGTCGCCCGTGGCGTCGGCGGCAATTTCCCATTCCAGTTTGTGGTCGGGACCGTAAGCGCGGACTTGGGGCGGGTCGGCGTCGACAGCGGCGCTGTAGACGTGGCCGTCGGCCAGTACCGGTTCGTTTGCCCGAAACGTCGTTTTGGCGCCGTTGGCGAGCGCGAAGGCGCGGGTTCCTTTGTGGCGGGTATGGACGTAGAAGTGCTGCTGGTCGGCGGCCACGAACGACCCGCCAGTCCCTTTCCCTCCGGCGTTGATCTCGAAGTAGCGAAACGTACCATCACGGCG
>PADE01000168.1 GCA_002702965.1 Planctomycetaceae bacterium | reverse complement strand
AGTGCGGATGAGAGGATTCGAACCTCCACTCTCTTAACGAGAACTGGGTCCTGAACCCAGCGCGTCTGCCAATTCCGCCACATCCGCAAAACACTCGAAAACCCCGAGAAATTCGCCAAGTCCAAGACGTTCAAGGGATTGGGAAGGTTACCCAATGCGTGAATACGTTTCAAGATGCGGCAGTCAATTGGTGGCGTCGAGCTGGCAGCCTCCGACCCGCAACACGGTCACTGCGGGTCGGAGGGTCCCGCCATCGACTTTCTGGTACCGGTCGAAGAGGTGGTGGTGCTCAGGTCTCCGATGTTCTTTTACGCAGGAATCCTATCGCAGGGGACCGGATTGACCACGAATCGCAGCGGATAGCCGCGACGCGCGGGTTCGTTCACCAGCGTCGGCGCTGGAGCGTTTCCGCTACTCAATGCCCGAGGCGGTGCCGTCTGATTGGGTCCTCGTGACCGGTCCCATGCGGATCGCATCGCCCGGCGCCGCTGCGTTCTGATCACCATCGATCGGGTCAACGACACGGCCACCCTCGGCTCGGCGTTACGCTGTTCCTCGGGTTCGCCGATCGCCAGCCGGTCACGACCATCCCGTTCAGCGCCGTAGCGTCTGCTGCAACCAGGTCACGTACTGTCGGAAGTCCTGCGCGATGCGTCGCCGGTCCGCCGCGGTGAGTTCACGTGAAGACGCAAATTCCAGCCGCAACCGACAACCGGCAGCCGGCCATCCGACGACCCGCGCAAACAGGCTGAGGTTGACCGCCTGCGCGAGCTGCGACTGCCACGTGCCCAGTTCCCCAGTAAAGGGATGCAGTGCACCGCCCCGTTCGTCGACTACCGTAAAAAACAAGTAGAAATAATCGCCGCCGGTGGGGCGTCGACAGGCGGAGGCCAAAACCGGGCCTCCCGACGCCGAGGTGTCGACCGAGAACCACCGCCGCGGCGGCACATCGAACCACCCCACCGCGCGCTTTGATGGGGGGGGCGGCTGCCAACCCGCGACGGGCAGATCGATGACGAGCGCCATCTCCCGCTGCGGGCTCTGTAGCTGCCACCGGTATCCCCATTCCGACCGCGGTCCGCCGGGGAGAGGACCCGCCTTGACAACTTCAATCGTCTGACCGTCGCGCTCGACGGCGGGCAAGGGTCCCTCTGCCCACACGTCCCGAGGAAAGACGCTCACGCGGCGGAGTGGGTCCCGAGCCAGGAGCCGATCCGGGCTCCACCACAATAGTGACTGGAACAGCGCCAGCATCACCAGCCCCGGCGCGGTCAGCCACCAGTGCCAAGCGACCCTGCCAGAAGACGCTCGCGCCCGACCGTTCTGAATGTGTCCCGCCGGGCCCGCTTGGGGCGGCGCCCGCCGAGTTACCCGGCGCCGTCTGCGCCGCCGCATCGCCGCGGCCCCAACCGCATCGATGCTGAACCACGCGACCAGACAGCCGATTAGCACCAACGGCGCATGGCGCCACGGATCTGCGTACCCCAGCCGAGCGACCAGCACGACCAGTGAGCTGACCAGTAACGCGAAAGTGGGAACCAACGCCATCAGCACCAGCACCGACGGCCAGGGACGGTGCTTTCGCAGTACCAGAAAGACACCCGCCGCGATCGTAACCACCGGTGCCGTCCAACCGCTACAAGCCGTTTCGAGCAGCGCCTGTCCCCGGTGCGCCGACGACACCTGTCCCCACACCCGCAGCAGCTGACCCGACCAGACGTTCACAATCGCTTCGAACCGGGTCTGTAGGAACATGTCCCAACCGAGCGGCAGCGGAACCACAATCCACATCAGCCCCCAAGGAAGGGTCAAATTCGTCAGCGCCGCGCGACCGGCCAAGTGCAACAGCAGAACGCCTGTGGTTCCCAGGCTGGCCGCGGCTGCCAGGTGGGGTGAAGGCATCCCCACCGCGACCGCCAGCACCAGCAGCGAACAGAGTCCCAGCGGCGTCTCCAACCGGGATCGCAGCGCGACTGCGGGAGAACCCCGGGCAGGCCGCCGCAACCACAGCAGTACGCCTGCCAGCGCAAGCGACAACGGGAAAAGCCGGAACTCAGGCCGCTGCCACAACGCCTCGGCGTGCTGTGCCAACAGGGGCCCGGTCGCCACCATCATGCAAGCCAGCGCACCCGACGCTCGCCCCAACGCCCACCTCCTCGGCACCCGTTTTGCGGCCGGTGGCGACCGAGTGGTCAGGGTTGACCGACCAGTCCCCGGCGGCGGATGGGAGCTCGCCGCGGCGTCACCCGCGGGCGCCGAAACGGACCGCGGCACCATCCGCCCCAGCCGCCAGGCTTGCAATTCGTTCACGCGCAGTTCCCGGCCGTCGCTCGAGGTGACCTGCGGCGCGCCCGACTCGCCGCCTTGGCGCGCCACATCGGGGTCCCTCGCAGCTCCCCGCTGTTGTGTCTGTTCCCGCTTGCGCAGCTCCGCCTCGCGGGCGTCGAGTTCGCGGCCGCGGTCGGCCAACTCCCGAGCCTGCTCGGCGCGGGTGGCGTTCCATGTGGCAGCCCGTTGTTGCTGTTTGGCCTGCAGCCGTTCGTCCCGGGAACGCATTTTTCGCAACCAATGCTGCTCACGCTTGATCTGCAACTCATCCGTTTTTCGTTTCCGCGAGACGGACTGTGGAGGGTGTCGCTGATCGTCCGAGTCATCCGCCGTCTCGGTCGTTTCCCCATGATCTCGATCGCCGTCCCGCGGCAACGATCCAAGCAGCGTGAGTCGTGTCTGGCCGATGCGGATCGACTCTCCGCGCGCCAGCGAAGTAACCTCACAGCGTACCCCATCTCGCCATGTTCCCCGCTCGCTCAGCAAGTCGATGACCCACAAACAACCGGCAGACCAGTACAACACGCAATGCGTCGCCGCCAACTCTGCGTCGTCGATGCGCAAATGGCTGGGACGTTCGCGCCCCACAATCGTCAACCGACCGAGTTGCCGACGGCGTGGGGGGTGTGAGTCCGAAACAAACTCGATCACCGGTTTGCCGTCAGCTGCCACCTCGTCGCTGACCGGCTCCGCGGTTCCAGCCGCCGGTTTACCACGAGCCGCGTTCCCGGAAACCGCTTTGACATACAGCGCGTGATCGCCCAGTTGCATTGCTTCGGTGGGGGCCACCCATCTTCCCCGCCGTCGAGGCTCCTTGTCGCGATGCCCCAATTCCAGACTGTAAACCCCGTCGGGAGTCGCATGCACATACCACGATCGCCCGCCGGTTTCCTCCGGTGGAAAGACCAGTTCGGCAGACTCCTCTGATCCGATCCGCGCGAAGGGGCGAGGGATGACCAGACTGCGACTGCCAGCTGGCCCGTCAATCGTCAGTTGCAATCGCTGGTCGCACCAGAACATGGCAAGCACATCGGCGAGCAGGCGGGATCGAGGCGGAGTAACGCCCGGAAACGAATCGCGGGTCAACCGCTGGGCAAGGGGTCCGGGCCGCGCAAGCGTTCAACATTACCACCTGGCATGCTCGTCGGCAATCGACCGGACAGACCGACCCACGGTCAGCAAAGTCGCACATCGGGACAGCCAAACCGAAGGTGAGCACCCCCGGCCACCATCGCCCACCGCTTGTCAAGCCCGATCACAAGCGTTAGGAAATCTAAAGCAAGATACGAAATTCAGGCCCGTAATCCACAAGGCTGGAACCGATGATCCATAGTGCGATTTCCAGACGTGACTGGCTGGCAACCTGTTCCACGGCGACGCTGGCTCCCTGGGCGGCACCGCTGGTGGCGGCCGCGGACGATCCGCTCCCGGTGACCGCCGTCGTCACCGAATACCGCACCAACTCACACGCCGATGTGATCGTCGGGAAAATCTTGGAGGGGTGGCAGCAGGATGGGGGACCTGGTCCCAACCTCAAACTGGTCTCCCTGTACACCGACCAGGTCCCCGAGGGGGACCTGAGCCGGGGGCTGGCAAAAAAACATGGCTTCCGTTTGACCCCAACGATCGACGAAGCGCTCACCCTGGGAACGGATCAACTCCAGGTTCGCGGCGTGTTGAGTATCGGGGAACACGGGCGCTACCCCCACACCGCCCGGACCCGCCAGGTCCAGTATCCACGGCTGCGGTTCTTCGAACAGATCGTCTCCGCGATGGAACGTGTCGGCCAGGTGGCTCCGATCTTCAATGACAAACACTTTTCGTACCGATGGCGCGACGGGCGGTACATGGTGGATACGGCCCGGCAGCTGGGATTCCCGTTAATGGCCGGTTCCTCGCTCCCTGTTGCCTGGCGACTGCCCGGGTTGGAATTGCCGGCGAACAGCGAAATCGAATCAGCACTGACCATTGGTTATGGTGGTCTGGAATCGTACGGATTCCATGCCTTGGAAACCCACCAATGCATGATTGAACGGCGGCGCGGCGGTGAAACCGGCACCCGCAGTGTCCAGGCGGTCCAGGGGGACGCGATCTGGCAAGCCGAAGCCGACGGGCGCTGGTCGCGCAAACTGTTGCAGGCAGCACTCGACACGCTGCCCTCCTACAAACCGGGTCCGATCAAGGACACACTGACCGAGGCTGAACAAAGAGGCTATCTGTCCCGTCCCACGTTCTACTTGATCGACAGTCGTGACGGTCTGCAGAGCACCGTGGCCATGATTAACGGACTGGCTGGGCAATTTGCCTTCGCCGCGAAGCTCAAGGGGCAGGAAAAGCCGGTCGCGACCTGGTTCAAGCTGCAGGAAGTGCAACCGTTCAGTCACTTCGCGTACTTGCTGCGCGGCATCACGCACATGATCCACACAGGACAACCGGCCTACCCGGCCGAACGAACGCTGCTTACCACGGGGATCCTCGATCGGGTGATGCAGAGCGTCGCTGCGGGCGGAAAACCGCTGAAAACACCCGAACTCAACATCTCCTACCGCGGAACCGATTGGCCGTATGCCAACCATCCCCGCTCGCCATTAAAAATCGAGATCTAAGTACCCGCGTGCCTGGCACGCGCTGGTCTACGACGGCTTCAGCGGACCTCGGCCGCCGGTACCAGCGGCACCGAAACCAGTTCCTGGTCGCTGCGCGCGTACACATGCCGTCCCGCGTAGGCTGGGTGGGCCCAGGTTTCGCCGATGATCTTAGCGCGACCCTGCTCTTGATATCCCTCCCTATTCAGACGAGCCACGATCAACTCACCGTCCGAGTTCAAGATGATGGCCCTGTCACCATCTCCTAACCAGACCATGGTGGCCTGTGGATTGCGCCCTTTGGGAGTCATCTGATTCTCGTCATCCCAAAGTTTGCGACCAGTGGCGAGTTCGAAACATGTCAATCCGTGGCGTTTGTCGAGCAGGAACCCAAGACCCTCCCGGTACAGCGGCTGGGCCATCAAACCACGAAGATCGCGGCGATCTTCCCAGATCACTTCGGCATCGGTCGCCTGCTCTCCCAAGCGAATGGCCTTACTGCCGTCATAGTACCCGCTGACCAACACGACCCCCTCCTGAAAAATGGGCATCGCGATCGACGTCCCGTAATTGACCTCAAAGGGCACGCTCCAGAGTAGCTCTCCACTCTCCGGCGCGACACTTCGCACGTGGCTGGGTGTCCAGCAAACCAGCTGTTGGCGGCCACCACTTTCAATCACCAGCGGGGTGGCGTACCCCGCCGCATCGGGGAGCGCATTCCAGACTTTGGACCCGTCCTGTCGGCGAAACGCGAGCAGGCAACCGTCCGGTTCGGAACCCGGATGGACGATCACCAGATCGTCGTAGACCACCGGCGAAGCGGACAGTCCCCAAACGGGAATCCGCGCCCCGTGGTCCGCCACCAGATCGTGGGTCCAGACCGGTTTTCCCGACTCCGATTCCAGACAGCAGACATGCCCCATCGCACCCAACGTATAGACGTGGTCCCCCTCAACCGTAGGGGTCGTGCGCGGACCGGTGCCGTAGGAGAGCTGACCGTACTCGACCGGGTAGCGATGCTCCCAGAGCCGACGGCCCGTGGCCGCTTCAAAACAGAGCACCCGCTCCACTTCGTTCGGTTCGACCAAGCGGTCCATGACATAGACGCGACCGGCCGCCACAGCCACCCCGCCGTAACCTTCACCCAACGGCTGTCGCCAGGAGATTGCGAGCGTTTGACCCGGCCAATCGTCCCCCAGCTGTGGCCCCTGCCAGGTGCCGTCGGCCCGCGGGCCTCGCCACCGCGGCCAGCCTTCTCCCGCATCAACTCGAGCGGATTCCGAGGCCAACTGGGTCCGCACCTCGGCGGAATCCGCTTCCTCGGCATCGAGATCGGCCAGGCTGGGGTCCCCGACGGGGACCATCACGACCCGAATGCCCATCGCGTAAAACGTCCCGGCGGGGAGATCGGCATAGCGAAACGCGCTGCGGCAATCGCGACCATCACTGTACCAATCCCCCCCTCGAATGATCCGCCGTGACCCGCTCAGGGGCCCTTTCGGATCGTCCGCGGAAGCCTCCTGGTAGTACCGCAAACCGTAGCGATCCTGACACCACTCCCAGACGTTGCCGTGCATGTCGTACAGCCCGAACGGGTTGGGCGGAAACGAGCCGACTTCGGTGGTGCGACTCAGGAAAGGACCTGCCTCGGCACCTCCAAACGGGTAGTTTCCGTTGAAGTTGGCCTCACTGGACGAAAGCGTGTCTCCGGACCAAAACGCGGTCTGCGTCCCCGCCCGGCAAGCGTATTCCCATTCCGCCTCGGTCGGGAGACGATAGGCCCTGCCGGCCTCCTGTTCGGCCGGCAACTCCGAGAGGCGCCGGACAAAGTGACGCGCCTTGACCCAGGTAACCTGCTCCGCCGGGAAACGACTCGTGTCCATTCCCTGAACCCGATCCGCGCCGGCACTGTCGGGCGCAAAGAAACTCTCTCGTTTGCCAATGACCTGCTCGTATTGGGCCTGCGTGACTTCGTAAACCCCGATATGAAACGACTTGGTAATCCGGACCGCGTGACGGGGCTTTTCGTCCTGCCGGGCGTCCGCATCGGAATCGGACGAACCCATCTGAAAAGTCCCCGCGGGAATCTCGATGAGTTGTAACCCAATCGAATTGGTGATCACGTCACGCTCGGCGTCTACAGCGGCCTCCGCCGCCGGCGCCACTTCGGGCGCTGTCTTCACCGCGGCGCGATCCGCAGCGCCCTCCGGTTGCTGTCCGCCCGGCTGATCCGGCTGACAACCGACCACAAACAACCCGACGGCGATCGCGCCCCACAAATAGAAGAACCTGGCCATGGAATTTTCCGGTTACTTGGAAGGGGATGTCCTGCGCCGCACATCATGAGCGTTGTGCCAGTCCAGATCAAGATCCGCGCTCAGCGCGGCGTCCTCCTGCCCTGCACCGCCACCCCCGGCAGCGGGGCCATTGCAACATCCCGGCGGAGTGGCCAAGTTCCCGCTGGCGCGGTAAGTTCGCAAGCGGCCGGCGCGCTGCGACCGGCCGCTTGGGAAAAAAAGAAGGCGCTGCACGGCGGTGTCCGCCGCCGTGTCTGACCCGATCCTGAACCCTCACCCCCGACGTGCTATGCTGGCCCCCTGGCGACAATCGAACCGTCTCCCAATCTCTGCAACTTGGCTCCTGGCCATCGTTTTGGCGTCTCCCACGGCCGCGCAGGACAGCTCAAAGAACGATCCACCGGGTGGACCCGTTTCCCGCCGTACGCTTGCCTGGACCACGTCGCGATTGATCGGATCCCCCGAACCGCCACCCCCGTACCGCGTGGCGGTGGCCTTTACGGAATTGAAATTCCAGAAACCGGTGGCGCTCACCTGCGCGCCTGGGGAAAAAAACCTGTTCCTGTTGGAACAGGACGGCCAATTGCATGCGTTCGCGGTCGACCGGGAGGTAACGCGGACGCAGATTGTCCTCGATCTGGGAAAACTGCACACGCAACCAATCTCCGCCTACGGGATCGCGTTTCACCCCCACTATCAGCGCAACCACTACGTCTACCTCTGCTACGCCTTGAGTGGTGTCAATCCGCGAGGAAGCCGCCTCGTCCGCTTCTCCACGGATGGCGCGCAGCCCCCACGGATCGACCCAGCCAGCGCACAGACGATCCTCACCTGGGTGTCCGGGGGACATAACGGCGGTTGCCTGAAATTCGGGCCCGACGGCTATCTCTACATTTCCACCGGTGATGCTTCCGGACCGGCGCCGCCCGACGTGCACCGCGCCGGACAGGATGTCAGTAATCTGCTCTCTTCGATTCTGCGGATCGACGTCGATCGCCGCGATCGGGACCGCCAGTACGCGATCCCCGCCGACAACCCTCTGGTCGCGGTGCCCGGCGCGCGCGGCGAGATCTGGTCCTATGGCTACCGCAACCCCTGGAAAATGAGTTTCGATCGAGTCGCCGGGGATCTGTGGGTGGGAGACGTCGGCTGGGAGCTATGGGAGATGATCTACCGGGTGAAGAAGGGAGGCAACTACGGGTGGAGCATCACCGAAGGGCCCCAGCCCGTGCACCCCGAAGAGACTCCGGGACCGACCCCCATCCTGCCTCCGACCATCCAACATCCACATTCCGAAGCCGCCTCGATCACCGGCGGCTTCGTCTATCGCGGCAGACGCCTGAAGGAACTTGTCGGGGCCTATCTGTACGGTGACTTCCAGACCGGCATTCTGTGGGGAGCGAGACTCTCCGGGGAAGAGGTGAGCTGGCATCAAGAGCTGGCCCACACGCCGCTGCAGTTAGTCGCCTTTGGGGAGGACCTCGCCGGAGAGTTGTACCTCGTCGACTACCGAGGCCAGATCTTCCAGATCGAGGAGAATCAGCAGCCCGACCGCAGCGCCGATTTTCCTCGTCGGCTGAGTCAGACCGGGCTGTTCGCCTCGACTCCCGAGCAGAAGCCCGCCCCGGGGGTCCTGCCGTACCAAATCAACAGTCCGGCCTGGGCCGATCATGCGCAAGCGCAGCGGTGGCTGGCAATTCCAGGCCGGGACTACATCGCAACCGACGGCGCCGGGCGCTGGCAGTTCCCCGACGGCTCGGTGCTGGTCAAGACCATCCGTCTGGAGGCCAACGACAGCGGCCACGAGCGGTTGCTGGAAACCCAACTCCTGCACCGCGAAGAGCACAGCTGGCGGCCCTACACCTACGTCTGGAATGACGCTCAGACCGATGCCGAGTTGGCGCCCACCGGCGGCCTCGATCTGCCGCGGAGCGACCCTCTGGCGGCTGCGGGCCGCTCGACCTGGCGGGTGCACAGCCGTGCCGAATGCCTGCTCTGCCACAATCCCTGGGTGGAGGCGAGAACGACCGTATTTGGAATCCAATCGGCTTCGCCGCTCGCGGTCGACGCGGCCCAATGGAACCAGCTGGTCCGGGTCGCGGGCCAGACCGTCTCCCAATTAGCGCGGTTGCACGCCGAGGGCTGGCTGGAACTGGGAACACCCGCTGAGCGCCCCCCCGATCTTCCGTTGGTCAACCCGACCGATGAGCGCCAGAGTCTGGATCGCCGCGCGCGATCCTACCTGCATGTCAATTGCGCCCATTGCCATCAGTTCAATGCGGGAGGAGCCGCCAACATAGCGCTGTCACACTCGGTACCGCTGGCCAACACCGGGACGCTAGGGATCCGCCCCAGCCAGGGGACTTTTGGAATCACCAGCGCCAGAATCATCGCGCCGGGAGATCCACTCGGATCGGTCCTCTTCTATCGGATCTCCAAGCTCGGCGGGGGCCGTATGCCCCGGCTCGGGTCCGGCCATGTCGACCGGGCCGCGGCCGACATGATCCACGATTGGATCGCGGGCCTGGCGCCCCACCCAGCGCCGCGCGGCGCGCCAAGCGAGGTGCTCGTCGAACAACTCGCCGCCCCTTCGGGCACCGCGCGAACCGAGGCCATCACCGCGTTAACCGCCACCACGCGCGGCGCGTTGGCATTGTTGCGATGGTTGGATCACCACCCCGAACCGTCCCTGCGTGCGCAGGTCCTGACCGCGACACGTGAACACCCAGCCACCGAAGTCCGCGACCTGTTCGAGCGTTTCCTCCCCCCCGATCAGCGCGTCAAACGACTGGGAACCGTCGTCGACCGAGGGGCCATTCTCCGCCAGGAGGCCAACGTCCAGCGAGGGCGCGATGTCTTTTTCAAGAACCCCGCGGCCGCCTGCAAGAATTGCCACCGGATCGAAAAACAGGGGGAAATTTTAGGTCCGGATCTCAACCAGATCGGCAAGAAATACAGCCGCGCCCAATTGTTAGACCACATCCTCGAGCCATCCAAGTTCATGGAACCCAAGTACGTTCCCTACCTGTTGGAGACCGCCACCGGTCAGATTCTCAGCGGCCTATTGGACAAAAAGACCAGCGCGGAAGTCTGGCTCAAAGATGCCCGCAATGCGATCCACAAGGTCCCCACGGAGGAGGTGGAACTGCTAGTGCGCCAGCGAAAATCGCTCATGCCCGAACTGCTACTGCGCGATCTGACCGCCCAGCAAGTCGCTGACCTGGTGGCCTTCCTGGCCTCGCTGAAGTGACCACCGTTGCGGAGCGAGCGGACGGCGAACAGGTGGGCGGTGGACGCGAGGCTCTGGGGCGGGTCGACCCGCGCACCGTCGGTGTTATCGATCGCGTTTTACGCGAGGCGCGGCGGCCAAGGTCAGTGGCGGCCCGTCGAGCTGCTGGGTGTGGCGCAACAAGAGTCGGCCGAAGGCGAGATTCCCCGCCTCCTGGGCGGCCATCGTCGCCGCTCCGAAGGCCAACAAGCTATCGACCACCTTCTCGTTCCCGGCCAACCCCAGCTTTTTCATGAACTCCATCACCGTCCGCACACGGGGAGCCGCCGCGACCGCCTCGGCGCGACGCGGGTCGACCGTACGGGCTACGCGTTTTTCCTGATGACGCCAGACCACGCGCCACGACCGATCGGGCATTTTGGCAAAGAAAGAAAGCTCCACGACCGCCGCGTCGGGAAAGACAAACCCCTTGTCGGTGCGCCGGAAATCGCGCATCAAGCGGGACACCATGAATCCACTTACCCCTTCATACTCCGCCTCGCGAATGACCTTCTTGCGCCACTCGACTTTGGGACGCTTGGCCACATCGCCGCCCAGGATATCCGTGATCTGAGCACCCAACTGCTGCCCCACAATCTGATTCACCAGATCGTTCAAATCGACCTTGTCGGCACCACTTCCGGTGCGCGCCACATACTCCCCTTCGCCCTGGAAAGTCAGTTTTTTGCGCAGCCGAAATTCAACCAGCGCCATCCGCGCCGCCCACTCTTGTTCGCCCTGGGGCAGCGTTCCGAAACGATCGGCCAGCTGGGGCGCCTTGGCCACATCGACCTCGCGCTTCTGGAGTTCGCGCTGCAAATGGTTGGCGGTCCGGGTCGTCACGTTGTCGAGCCGCAGCGCCCAGGCCAGTTCCGCGATCCGCCGCTGCCGGGGCGGTTGCCGGAAGACGTTGCGGACTTCGCCGGCGGCCAATTCGATCATCACAAACTGGCTGGTGGTGGCCGCCGCCGCGTCCAGCGGTTTGGCGACCTGCTGCGCCTGTTCGCGCAGGAACAGGACGAGATTGGCATCTTCACTGCGGCGACGCTGCCAACGCTCGATCCGTCGTGTCAGCCCTTCCCGGGCGGCCGTCGCCAAGGCCCGCTCGCCAGCTGCCAACTCCTGGTAATAGCGGGGATAGGTCTTTTCCAACCAGGCGCGCTCCACCGCCATGGTCAGACCCCCGTCCGCACTTCTGGAGAGCACCGCCCCGAAAAGTTGCGGACCTCCTTTGACGCTCACCACGTCGACCGCGAGCCGCTTGGGCGACCCTCGAGGGCGCTGACCCGTCGCAAGCCCCGACGTCAACAGCAGCACCAGGCAGTTTGCAAGCAACCGTTTCATGGGCCGTCCTTTGTGGACCGCCGGGCAGACCTCGAGCGCCGCTGCCCAATGGCCTTACGGAAAACGACCGGTCAGGGTTTGACGGGCAGGGCGAAGTCACCTCGCATGTCGCGCCAGACCGCGTGGATGTGATTGGCCGGGTTCCCCGCCGCATCCGGCTGGGTGTTGACGAACTCGATCAGGAACGTCGATCCCTGAAAACGGTAGTAATGCCCGACGCCCGGCTTGGTCGCCCCCGCCCAGGCAAAGGTCACGCTCTCCGCACCAGCATCCGTGATCGCTTTGAGCCGCGCTTCGCGGACCGACTGGGGAACATTCTCCAGATAGGAACCGACGATCTGCCGCGCCAGAGCCTTCTGCTCGTCCGTCAGATCACCATAACGGACTCCCACCGCCGCATCTTGCGGTGGCTGCATCGATCCTGCGGCGCGAATTTCGCGGGGCGCTTTGTCGGCGATGATCGCCACCTTGCGCTGCTCGGCCGAGAGCGCATTGACCAGGTCAAAGGCCAATCGCTCTTCCTTGTCGAGGACGCGGGTGCCCTTTTTGACCCCGTGGTCACCCGGATAAGCGTCCATCACAGTCGCTGGATTGGTGGCATAGAAGGTGGGAGTCGAGGAGATTACTTCGTTCTTGTCGACCACAAAATTCAGTGACAGGTGGTGACCCTCGATGCTCAATCCCCAGCGACTGTCGGCTTTGGGTTCTCCAAACACCGAAAAATAATAACGCAGAGGATCACGGGCGAAGCGGCTGTTCTCTTCCAGGGCGTCGAGCAAACTCTCGAGCTGCATAATCTTTCGAGCCTTACCGTAGCCAATTTCGCTCAGGCAGCTCTTCGCCAGTGCCTGGGCCGCTGCGCGCTGCGGCTCGTTCATATGACGGATCTGCAGCCCTTTGCGATGGTCCTTGGGAATGAAATGCCAACCGACGCGCTGTTTCGTATCCGCGTAATCCAATTGCGAGATCTTGCGCTGCTTCTCGTCCAGCGACGCGAGGTATTTGGTCGCGGCGGCGGTCATTCCCTCGCCCACCTTGACCTGGCGCCAATACGACCAGCCTCCCGCTGCGGTGAGCAATAACAGAGACGGGACGATCCACTTCGAGCGAGTCTTGATAGTCAGCGAAGTCATCAGAGGAAATTACTCCTGTCTGGAAAGATCGGTAAACTGCTGTGTCAGAGCAGTCGTTGTCGATGCCCTCGGCCCAGCGCGATTCATTGGCGGCCGCGAAGATGATCCGGCCGCCGCGAGCCAACCGCTGCGAGCTGACAATCGCGAGCCAACCGCTGCGAGCTGACAATCGCGAGCCAACCGCTGCGAGCTGACAATATAGCCCGCGGCACCGTGCCACACAAACCTGCCGCAGCTGCGGGTTTCCCCGAGAGTGACTCCCAGCCTCGCTGGTACGATGCCGCTCGACCGCTACAATCGACTCCCCGGCCGGCCGCCGAACGTCAGCCGGACCACAACTTCAACGATCGTTGGCCGGGAGCCTACCGATGGCAGACTCGATCAAGATCGCCGGCGCGCAGATGGACGTCCGGCTGGGCGACAGCGGTGGGAACCTGGCGCGGATGGAAGAGACGCTGACAACAACCGCCGCGGCAGGTGCGGCGTTGACCGTGTTTCCCGAATGCGCGCTGAGCGGGTACTGCTTCGACAGTCTGGAGGAAGCCGCCGCGCACGCCGAGACGATTCCCGGACCAAGTACCGAGAGACTGGCGGCGACCTGCCGGCGTCTGGGCGTGTTTGCCGTCTACGGCCTGCTCGAGGCGGACGCCCGCGGACTGTTCAATGCCTGTGCGCTGGTGGGACCCGACGGATGCGTCGCCAGTTACCGAAAAATCCACCTGCCCTATCTCGGTATCGATCGTTTCACGACGCCGGGGGATCGTCCGTTCGCGGTCCATTCCAGCGGGGACCTGCAGATCGGNATGAACATCTGCTACGACAGCGCGTTTCCCGAATCGGCACGCGTGATGGCGCTGTCCGGTGCCGATCTGATCGTCTTGCCCACCAATTTCCCCCCCGGGTCCGAATGCATGATCCAACACGTAGTCCACGCGCGGGCTATGGAAAATGGCGTGTACTACATCGCCATCAACCGGGTGGGTACCGAACGCGGTTTCCGGTTCATCGGGCAGAGCAAGATCTGCGACCCCGATGGCAAGACGCTGGCGGTCGGGCCCGAGGATCAGGAGGCGGTCCTGTACGCGGAGATCGACGTCGACCGGGCGCGTAACAAACACCGCGTCCGCGTCCCCCGGCAACACGAGATCAACCGCTTCGCCGATCGCCGCCCCGAGATGTACGGGCGGGTGACCGGAATCGATGAACCNTCGTGAGGCGGACGCCGAGGCACTGTTCAGTCACACGGTTCTCAGTCACGCGGTTCAGTCACGCGGCGCCGTGAAATCAAGGCGGGCACACCTCGGTTGGTTGCCACGCCGTCGCTCGCCGTCTATCAATAGGGCAGCCGCCTCATCCCCCAAGTGCCGGAGCACTCGCCGATGCCGGAACCCCTCGCCTACCTGAATCACCGGTTNATTCCCTTTTCCCAGNCCCACCTCAAAGTCTACGACGCGGGNGTTGTCCTGGGGGCCACCGTGACCGAAATGGTGCGCACGTTTGACCAACAACTGTTCCGGCTCGACGAACACCTGGAGCGCCTGGCGNGCTCGATGCGTTATGTCCGATTCGATCTGGGAATCGACCGTGAGACTTTCCACCAGCAGCTCGTCGAGTTGGTTGCCCACAACGCCGAATTGCTGACACCCGAAGAGGAGTTGGGCCTGATCGTGTTTGTCACCGCCGGGGAATACCGCACCTACGCGGGTAGTTCTGGGGCCGCGGCGCANGCCGTCCCAACGGTCTGCGCGCACACGTTCTCGCTCCCTTTTGAACTCTGGGCGGGCGGTATGCAGAGCGGAGCGCACGTGGTCACCCCGGCCATCCGGCATGTCCCGCCTCAGTGCTACGACCCCAAGATGAAGTACCGCAGTCGGATGCACTACTACCTGGCCGAACAGGAAGCCCGCCAGGTCGATCCGGCGGCGATGCCGTTGCTACTCGACCTGGAGGGTAACGTCACCGAAACCAGTGGCGCCAATTTTCTGATCGTCGAAAACGGCCAGATCGTCTCGCCGACGCTCCGCAACATCCTGCCAGGGATCAGCCGGCAAATGATCATCGAACTGGCCGCCAAGTTGGAAATCCCCTTCGGCGAACGCGATTTCCAGACGTACAACGTGATCAATGCCGAAGAGGCATTTGTCACCACCACCCCCTACTGCATGATGCCGGTGACCCAGATCAACGGTCTGAAAATTGGGGACGGACATCCCGGACCGATTTTCCGGGCATTGTTGGCGGCCTGGGGCGAACACGTGGGCCTGGACATCGGGCAACAAATCGAGCGTCAGGCGACCGTCCGCCGCGCGCGGGCGGAACCGGAACCGGTCGCCTAACGACGGGCGGCTGCCATCCGTCACCCACACCCAGCAGCGGCTGACCGCGCGGTGTCTGATCGGTGAGGATCTGGCCTCGATGGAGCCACACGTTGCCTTCGAGCACTACGCGATCGACGGCGTCAGTCGGTGTGACCTGCCCGCGACGTCACAGCGCATAGGGGACGTCACAGCGCATAGGGAGCGGGAAGGCAAAACTGGGGATTCTGCTCGAGAAACGCCGCGACACGGTCGCTCCGTCCAATCGCCTCGGCCAGAAAGTCCACCGCCTCTCGCAGCCGCGCATCCGGTTCAGCGCAGCTCAACCGCAAGAACCCGCGTCCGGCCTCGCCAAAACACTCCCCACCGAGGCAGGCCACGCCGCGATCGGGATCGGCGCCCTGCAGCAGAAACATCGCCAGACCATGGGAGGTGATCGCGAGCCGATTACAGACATCCGCTACGGCCGGAAACACATAAAAACTTCCCCCCGGCAACAGACAGTGCACCCCCTCAATCCGATTCAACGCCTCGACCAGCAGCTCCACTTTACGCTGAAAATCTTGCATCCGGCGGTCGCGTTCGTCGAGGTCGTGACGCATCGCCTCGATACCCGCCAACTGAGCAAACGGGGGAATACAGGAAAGCGTGGTATTGGTCAACTTGGCCAGCAGCTCAATCACACCAGGATTACTGACCGCGAACCCCAGACGCCAGCCACTCATGCTGAACGACTTGCTGAACGTGTACGCGGCCACGCACTGGTCGATCATCCCGGGAAGCGCCAGGGGTGAATGGTGGCGTCCCCGCCAGACCATTTGGTCGTACGGTTCGTCACTGAACAAGGCGACGTCGCGACCCCGCAACAGGTCGGCCAGACCCTGTAGGTCCTCTTCGGTCGCCACGCCGCCGGTCGGGTTGTGAGGGCTGTTGAGNAACACCGCCTTNGGACTGGGATCGTCNCGGAGAAANCGTTCGACGTCGTCCAAATTGGGNCGAAATTCCCGATCCTGTGTNAGNGCCGACAGGACCAGCCGCCCACCCCGTCGAGCGATGTTCGGCGGGTAGGTCGGAAAATAGGGACTGAACACCAGCACGCCGTCGCCCGGATTGACGAACGCCTCGCAGAACAGCTGCTCGAACGTCTTGGCTCCAGGTCCGGCGACCACATTTTCAGCGGCTACGTCCAGCCCGTACTGTGCCGCAACATACTCTGCAGCCGCGGCGCGGAACTCGGGCAGACCGGTCGATGGTCCGTAGTGACACCGGTCCTCGCGGATCGCTTGAATGCCGGCCTCGACCGCCGACGGGGACGTCGGAAACGGACTGTCTCCGATCTCCAATTCGATGACATCCTTGCCCTCTGCCTGGAGTTGTCTGGCCACAGCCAGCACATCGAACGCCGTTTCGGTCTCCACCGCATCGGCAAACTGACTGAATGTGGGGGTCATGCTCTTTCCACCTGGGGGAACTTCGTGCTGTCGGCGAGAGCGTGTTTTAGTGTCTCCCCCGGCACGCCCGCAAGCGGGGACAGCCGCGAGTTAATCCGACGGCGCAGCGAGTTGGACGGCCGCCTGAAGCGCGTCGAACCGACCCTGGGCGGACATGCTTCGGCCTTCGATTTTCGGCGATTCGTCGGGATGCCACATTGCAACCACACGCCTCGAGGGGTTAAAAACCCAGCTCGTCCTGCCGCCCCGTTACGCGTGGGTTGTCACCCCGATGCGCTCCCGGCGGCGGAGCAATCTCACTGTCGCCATGGGGATCTCGATGACCCGACGCATGATTATTCTGACCGAGGGAAACTCCAATCCCCATACGGCCAAAACCGCTTGTTGCCTGATCCGCTATAAGCGTGACGAGGTCGCCGCGGTACTCGACAGCACCCAGTCGGGCACGACGCAACAGGCGCTCGGCGTCGGCGCGGACGTCCCGTTTATCGCCTCGTTGTCCGAGGCGCCGACAGCCAACACGCTGCTGATCGGCATCGCACCCCCCGGCGGAAAAATTCCCTCCGCTTGGCGGAGCGTCATCCTCGAGGCCATCGAGCGGGGTATGGATGTCATCTCTGGCCTCCATGATTTCCTCGGCGACGATCCCGAATTCGCCGCTGCCGCCGACCGCCGAGGTATCACCATTCGCGATGTGCGCCGCAACGATGAAAAAACGATTGCCCGCCGCACCGGTCTACGAGAAGAATGCCTGCGCATCCACACCGTCGGCCACGATTGCAGTATCGGCAAAATGGTGACTTCGGTCGAACTCACGCACGCGTTGGCGGATGCGGGGCACGACGTCAAGTTCATCGCCACCGGACAAACCGGAATCCTGGTCGAAGGGGACGGGATTCCGGTCGATTGCGTGAAAGCCGATTTCGTCAGCGGCGCCGCGGAACGCATGGTGCTCGAGCACCAGCACCACGAGATCCTCGTGATCGAAGGACAGGGAAGCCTGGTACACCCGTCCTATTCGGGCGTCACGTTGTCGCTGTTGCACGGCTGCCACCCGCACGGCCTGATCCTGTGTTACGAGATCGGACGCACACAAGTCACCGGAATCGATCACCTCGCGATCCCGCCACTGGGCGAAATCCTACAGCTCAACGAGAGTCTCGCCAGCATCTCGTCCCCCTGTCCCGTAATCGGGATCTCCGTCAATAGCCGACGGGTCACCGCGGCCGAAGCCGATTCGCAGCGGGATCGTTTGCGAGCAGAATTCGGACTCCCCGTGGCCGATGTCTTCCGCGACGGAACCCAAGAGCTCGTCGACGCGATCCTCGAGCTTAAGCAACAGCGAGCAAGGGTTTCATCTTGATGCAACTACACCTGCACGCATTCGACTTGCCTCTGAAACACACCTTCACCATTTCCCGGGGCTCGATCGACGTCCAGCAGACTCTGGTCGTCGAACTCTCGGAGGGCGGCCACTCGGGCTACGGCGAAGCGACCACCAACGACTACTACGGATTCACGCTGGAGAATATGATCGCAGCGCTGGAGGCGATTCGACCGCAAATCGAAGCCGGCCAGATCGACCCGCCGGACGCCTTCTGGGACCAGCTGCAGCCCGCTCTTCACGCGAACCCCTTCGCCCACTGCGCACTCGATCAGGCCGCGTACGATCTCTGGGGCAAGCGACGTGGGNAACCGGTCTACCAACTCTGGGGCCTGACGGCCGAGTCGATGCCGCTGACCAACTACACGATCGGCATCGACTCGATCGAAGTCATGGTCCAGAAGATGAACGAACTGCCCGACTGGCCGGTCTACAAGATCAAGCTAGGAACGCCCCACGATCTGGAAATCGTCGAGCAGCTTCGGCAACACACCAACGCTGCCTTCCGTGTCGACGCCAACTGCGGGTGGTCGGCCGANGAGACCATCCGCAATTCCCACGCCCTCAAGNAACTGCGGGTCGAATTCATCGAACAACCGCTGCCCGCCGACCAGTGGNCCGACATGGAACGGGTGTTCGCTGAGTCCGCGTTGCCGGTCGTGGCCGACGAAAGTTGCATCACGCCAGACGACGTCGATCGGTGTCACGGACGCTTCCACGTGATCAATATTAAACTGGTCAAGTGCGGCGGTCTAACCCCCGCGCGGCGGATGATCGATCGCGCCCGGGAACTCGGGATGCAGGTAATGGTCGGTTGCATGACCGAATCGACCGTCGGCATTTCAGCGATCGCCCAACTGCTGCCGCTGCTCGACTACGTCGACATGGACGGGGCGCTGCTGCTCTCACAAGACATCGCCACGGGGGTCACCATCGATCAGGGAGTCTGCTCGTACGCAGCGGAAAACGGATCGGGAGTTCAGTTGCTGTCGGCATCGTCGGGTGCCTCCGCACCCCCGTCCTGACGCTGCTGAACGTAGTCGTCGTAAATCGGCAAATGACGCCAACGCACCTCCAACGAGAGTAGGTTGAGCGTCGTCACGTAATGCCGTCCCGCATGCGGGCCCCAGCGATCGGGAACCGGNGCGCGCGGATCCCAACTTCCCGCGAGTGGGCCTTCCGGGATCTGTTCGTTGCGCAGCATCATCGACAGGGGTTCCCACCACCGCTGCCATCGNTCGCCCCCCACGTGAAACATGACCTGTGTGGCGTAGTACCAGTAGTAGGTATCCCGTTGGGGGCGGGCGAGCGTTCCGTTCGCGGGGGGATGCTCCAGCAGGTAGTCGGCACCGCGGAGNANGTGCTCGTTGTCNCGGCGCCACCCCGAGGCATAAAACCGCAACAGTAAACCGACCGCCGTCATCGTCTTCGTCGGTTCCCGACCGTGTCCCTGCGTGGGAGTGTTGGGGGCAAACGGATTGTAACGGTAGAGGTGCGGCTCACGGGGCCCCGCCTGCGCCAGGTTGAGCCACCGGTCCAGCCGTGGCCAGGCATCCTCCAGCACGTCCAATCCAGCCAGCCGAGCGCTGTACAAAGCCATCAGCATCCAGCCNGTAACCGAGGTGTCCGTGCCCTTGCCNGGTACGTATCGCCAGCCACCCCGTTCGGGGTGCTGGGCCGCGACAATAAAATCGANCGCTCGCTGCGCCGGCTCGCGCAACGCCGGGTCCTGCGTCATCCCGTACGCTTCGCAAAGCGCGATCGTCGCGATGCTGTGGCTGTATAGCCANGCCGCCGTATTGGAATACTGGTCCGTCTTGCGGTACAGGTCGCCGTTGTCTTGCTGCTGGCGAACCAAGAATGTCAGTCCTCGGTCGACGGTCTCGGCGTACTTTCCGTCGCGATGAGAATAGGCGCCGCCGGTGAAACAGAGCAGCGCCAGACCGGTCGCCGCCGTGTCACTACTCATTGACACCGACTCGCCGAAGCCGGCCAATCCCCACCGCCCGTCACGCGCCTGATACCGCGCCAGGAACGCCAGACCCCGCTCGATCGTCGCCTCGGTACGTGATCCCCGCGAAGACGAACCCGGACCACTCATCGCCTCGCGCCGCTCCTGTCGGCGGCGGAAGGGTTCGACCGCGGTGGCGACGGCCGCACTATAATCGGGAAGTCCCCCCAGTTGCCGCCTGGCAAACCGCACCGTCCGCGCTTGTACCTGCTCCCGCTCTGCAACCGCCCGGCGGTCGGGTAACCCCGCCTCTTGCCCCACCGTGCGACCCAAGCCCCCAATCCCACTCGGCAGCTCGAGATCGACTGTCAGATTCTCGGTCCGACGGCGGCGAATCGCCAACCCACCGACCACCGCACCTTCACCCTCCGCCGATCCACCGACCGTCGCAGGAGCAGCGGNGGGAGCCGTAGCCACCTCCGAACTGGCCGCTAGCCGCGGCGCTGTGACACGCTTCGACGGCCCCCCACTGGGCGCCGCCGCCGAACCGGTGTCCCCCGCTAGCGCAGGTTGTTCGCTCGTTGCCTTTCGGCGCCGAGATGGCTCGCTGCTCGCCAGCGAAGCCCCCTCGCTCGCCGCCGCCAGCTCCGGCTGGGTCGCCGCCGCCGCGGCGCGGCGGCTACTGACCGGCTGCGACTGGGGTGCCAAACCGCCCGTCTCTGCGACCGTCCCCGCTGATTCCCGGCCCGTCACTGCGACCACCTCCGCATTGTCCAGCTGACGCCCCACCGCGGACCGCCGCGGGGAACCGCTGCCCCCACCGGGTGCCGCGGGACCGGTGGTAGCGCCACCCCGTTCCCCACGCCGCGTCAGTGGGCCGCCAACTGCGCGGCGACCGTCGCCGGTCGGTTCCGTCCGTCGCGGTTCCTCGGCGGCTCCATCCGCCACCCGTCGCGCCACGCGCGGTCCGTTTTCCGCCGCGGCCAATTCCGCACTCCCCGCGGCGGAGGGTGCCGCCGTGGGTGATGAACGAGGGGTGGCAACGGNCGACTCGGTTGCCGGCGCCGCAGAGGTCGACTGCCGCTGAATTCGCAGCGCACTGGCCCGGGCATCCTGTGACTCCACCGCCCCGGGCGGGCTGGGACCGTCGCCCGCCGCCGACGATTGATCTGGACGGCTGCGAGAAAGTGCAGCCACCACGCTTGAGGCGCTGCTTTGCGATGCGTCCGACGGGCCCTTCAGCGGACGAGGCGCCANCGTGGTCGCGCGCTCTCCACCCGGATCTCGGTGGGCGCGGGCCAACGCCTGAGAATTNGGTTGCGGTGCCACNGGGTTNCCNCCGCCTTCCCCCGCTGCAGCGGTCACCCGCACTGCATGGTTGTTACTGTCCAAACTCGCACGGTCCGGACGNCGNCGTGACAGCTGGGGAGCCAGCNGTACGGGATTGGCTGGCCCCACGCGCGGCTGGCCGCCGCCGGCGGGTCGGAACTCCTGGTTGGACGCCACCAAACGCGTCGGCCCCAAATCGACTTCGACCTGTCCGTCATTCGCACTGGGGCCGCGCTCCCGCTGAGCGCGAGAACGCGTCAGCGCCGAAGCCGACGCAACCGTCTTGGCCCCCGGCCGATCGCTTCCGCCCCGGGGCGCCGTCTCCACCGGTTGAGCTTTCANCGCCGTTTGCGGCGCCCGTTGGCCCCCCCGCGACCGTGGGATTTCGGCGGGCCGAGCACTGTGCAGCGCCTGGGGACTGGGATCATCCTCGGTCGGTTGTTTCCGCACCCGAGAACCAGCAGCCAGTAACGCCGGATTCGCNCCCGCCCGCTGTCCCCGATCCAGGTTCGGNCCCCCCCCGACNCCCGCCGTGCCGAGCCGCCCGGCAGCGAGCGCCGAGGCATCGAGTTCGGTTTGCGAAGTATTCGTCGGTTCTCGGGCGCTCGAACGACTCGGTCGCGACAGCGCCACCGGTGAGCGCTCGACTGCGNCCGCCGAAGTCGCACGGGCCGGCTGGTTAGCTGGCCGCAGTGGAGTCAGGGTCGGATCCGCCGCCACTACGGCACGCCGCTCGATGACCCGGTCCCGCTGGGCGGTGGGACTGCGGGTCGCCTCGGGCGNCCGCAGCGAGGCGTCGGGGACTCGCGTCTCCCCGTCGGGAGAGGTCTGCCGCGAAGTGTCCGCCAAACTCGGAATCGGCTCAGGTCGAGTGGCCGTCCGCGGTCCCTCATTCGTCCGCACGGGGGCCACCCGTGTGGGAACGTTCGGGCCGCTCGTTGCGCTGGCGCGACGCGCCAACTCACGGGCCGCGGCGGCCGCTTGCGGTCCGGCTTCCGGAGGCGCCACACGCCGTCTGGCGGGTGAGCGGCCCGCCACACGGGCGGACTCTGCGGTCGTCCGCTCGGCGCTCTGCCGGCGTGGCGCAGCCTCTGGCCGCTCCGTCGCGCCCGCAGCTCTGGTCGCCGCCGGCTGTAAGTTCTGCGGGGCAGCGCGGACGGGAACCGTTTCGGGAATCGTGACCCGCTCCTCGGTCGTCGTCGCCGAGGGCCTGGACGTCAGCCGNGGTCGGCGGTCCTCCCGCGGCTGCGGCAACGCCGCGANCTGCGCGCGAGCCGGCTGTGGCGACTGGCGCGGCGCACTCTTCGTCGCAGAAGGTTCCTCTGCGGCGCTGCGTTCGGGAGCCGCCGCAGCGGTAGGTTGCGCGCGCTCGGTCACCTGTCGCGAAGGAACGAGTTTGGCTGCCTGGGGCTCCCTGGCACGCGCCGGTTTTACCGTCTGACGCGACTCCGCTCGCGGCACGGCTCGGGGCGCCGGCTGCCGCGGCGCCGGATCACGACGCGCCACACGGGCGGAAGGTGCCGGGTCGCGCGGCGCATCGGAAGCCGCGGCTCGTCGCCGCGGCGCGGCGCGCGCCAAAGTGGGATCGTTTTGCGAGTCGGCTTCTCGGCGCGGACGCTGCGGCATCGGGTTATCGCGACGCGTCAACTGGCTATCGGATGCGCGGGGGGGGACAGCGGGCGTGATCTGTGGTTGCGCCGGTACTTGTTGGGGACGGCTGAGCTGGGGTTCTGCCGGCTGCACCCGCCGACTGAGTGGCGTCGGACGGTCGGCGCGGCGCGGCTGGGCCCGATTCAGCTGACGCCTGGCGACCACGTTGGGGTCGGTCGTCGGCCGTGGCTTGGGAACCGGCACCGGCTGCGGTTGGGCAGCGAGTTCCACGTCGTTGGGGGTTCGCTCCGACAGCTCCTGCTCGGGTTCTGGTTCAGCCGCGGTCGACTGCTCCAACCGCTGAAGCCAGTCGGGCCGCCGCTCGTTCGGTCGCCGGTAGTACTCCGGGACGATGATTTCGCGGCGCGGTTGCAACGAGGGCTGGGCGACACGGAACATCATGCGCGAAAAGACATCTCGGTCCATCGCCAGGATCAACCCAACGTTACAAATCAGGCTGAGTACGATCGCAAACTGAACCGGCCGTCTCAGGCCGCGGCGAGCATCGACTAACGCCAACAGCAGGATCAGGCTCCCGATCGCAAGCGGCAGCGCCACCACCGCCGTCCAGGCGTTGGCATACCAGCGGGGATCGTCAAACTCGAGATAAACGTCGATCACGCCACAGAGAAATCCGCCGAACAGAACCAGTGCCAAAAACGTAGGCCATAGTTGCTCGTCGAACGTCCTGCGGTATTCGTGATGGACTCTGCGAATCACCCGCCGAGGGTTTGCCATTTCGCCGCTCCGAGGCTCTGAGGCAGTCGGGATAGTTCATTATAGGAGATTGTGAATGACGGCGCTGCGTTTTTTCACCCTCGATGACGCCCTGGCACACCGCCGTCCACGTGACCGCTGGCTCGTTACGCCTAGCCCGCACCCAACTTAACGACTCGACACGGGCCGCCGCGAAGACCGACCACACAACGCCCAGCGCCGCGCCGTTTGACAGCCGTTTTGCCGTCCCAGCCAGGTTGACGTCCCCAACCGGCACAGGTGGACAAGTCGCCGCTACCGCGACCGGCCTGCCGACCGCGGCGCGGGCAAAATTCTCGGCCGGGCATTGCAACATCGGCCTGGGAACGCCAACATTCAGCAAGTTCCCCTTTGGCCCCGCCGCGACGGGCGTGCAATTCGGGTTGCTGCGGCAGGCGGGTGCCGCGACCAGTTCCAGATACCAGAATCACCGCATGGCCGGCTTGATCCTCGACCGGATTGGTAAGACGTTTCCCACGCGGGGCGATCCACTGGTCGTCCTGAGCGATGTCTGTCTGCAACTCGAAAGCGGCCAGAATGCGGCGATTGTCGGCCCCAGCGGATCGGGAAAAAGTACGCTGCTGCACCTGGTGGGAACGCTCGACGAACCGACCGAGGGGACGATTACGCTGGCTGGGCAAAACCCGTTCACGTGGGATGAACCCCAACTGGCCCATTTCCGCAATCAACAGATCGGTTTCGTGTTTCAGGAACACCACCTGCTACCACAACTCAACGCCCTAGAAAATGTCCTGATTCCTTCCCTGGCCGAAGGGGCACCTGATCTCCAGATGGTCTCTCGGGCCCGTGAATTGCTCGACCGCGTCGGCCTCGGCGAGCGGTTGGAACATCGTCCGGCAGAGCTTTCCGGCGGCGAACGGCAGCGTGTGGGGATCGCCCGCGCCTTGATCCACGCTCCCTCACTGCTGCTGGCCGATGAACCGACCGGCAACCTCGATCGCAGCGCCGCGCAGGGCATCGCCGAGTTGCTGGTCCAGCTGCAAGAACAGGAACAGGCGATCCTCGTCGTCGTAACGCACAGTCTCGACCTAGCCAATTGCTTACAGCGCCGGCTGGAACTCGACAACGGCCAATTGCGCGAGATTTGAACCACCGCATGGGCGGCCTGTGTGGCGGACGGACACCGAAGGAGTTAATGAACCCATGACCGCCTGGCGCTTGGTCGTCCGCAGCCTGCTGTTTCACTGGCGCCTGCATACCGCGGTGGCGCTCGGTGTGGCGGCTGCTACGGCCGTACTGACGGGCGCCCTGCTGGTCGGCGATTCGGTGCGTGGCAGCCTCCGTGGGCTGGTGCTCGATCGCCTGGGAAAAATCGACGCCTTGCTTGTATCCGAGCATTTTTTTCGGTCTGAGCTGGCGGCGCAACTGGCGGCCGACCCCAGTTTTTCGAGCCGCTACGACCAGGCCATCCCCGCAATTCTGTTCCCACAGGGTACGGTGGAATACTCCGCCTCGGATCGCACCAGCCGGGCGTCGCGGGTCCTCGTGGTCGCCGCACCGAGCGCATTTTGGGATCTCGATACGGCGGGGATTCGACCCCGCGCGATGCCGGCCGAAGATGAGGTCATTCTCAATCAGCCGCTGGCCAGCGAGTTGGGAGCCAAACTCGGCGAGACGGTCACGCTGCGCCTCCCCGAAGCGGAAAACGCCATCCCGGCGGAGAGCCCGCTCGGTGAGAAGGAAGATCGCGTCCGCGGCATTCCCGGGCTGAAAGTCGTCGCCATCCTGCCCGCCGAAGGGCTCGGCCGATTCAGCCTCAACCCGAGCCAATCGCAGCCTCGGATCGCATTTACGGGGCTGGCTACCGTGCAAACGAGACTCCGCTTGGACGGTCAGGTCAACGCGCTGCTGGTCTCTGCGAGCGACGGCCAACCGCCTCCGGACGCTGAGGCCTGCCGTGAACTCAACGGCTTGTTACACCCCGGCCTCGAGGATTACGGGCTCTCCCTGGGTCGAATCCAGCTGCAATTCGGAGCGCAAGCCGGCAGCGCCGCGACCGAAATCCTGGATTACTTCAGCTTTACTTCCGATCGGATGATGATCGGTGACGAGGTCGCTGCGGTGGCCGAGAACGCATTTGCCGGTCACCGCGCCCAAGGCGTTTTAACCTACCTGGCCAACGCGTTGGTGCCACTGGACAGCGAGGGCCGCGAGGACCCGGCCGGGGGCATTCCCTACTCGACAGTGGTGGGGGTCGATTCGCAAGCAGGAATCGGCCCCTTGGTCGACGGGGACGAACAACCCCTGGAGCCGCTTGGAAACGATGACATCGTGATCAATAGCTGGGTCGCCGACGACCAAGGATTGCGAGTCGGGTCGCGGTTGCGGGTCTACTACTATCGCCCCGAGACAACCGATCGCCACCCCGCCGAGGTGTACCGCGACTTTACCGTCAAAGCGATCGCCCCGCTTACCGCGCCCAGCAAGCCCTTTTCTGGCAACCAAGCGGCCGTGTACGACCAGCGTCCAACGCTCGCCAACGACAAAGATCTGACACCGCAGGTCCGCGGTGTAACCGACCGGGAGTCGATCGAAAACTGGGAGACCCCCTTTGAACTAAAGCGCGAAGTGCGAGACCAGGACGAGCGGTACTACGACGCGCACCGCCTGACCCCAAAGGCCTTTGTCTCTCTGGCGACAGCACAAAATTTATGGGGCAGCCGGTTTGGCGGGCATACGTCGTGGCGCATTCCGACGCCACCCGAGCTGACAGACATTGACTCACAGCCATTCAAGTCGCGGCTGGAAAGTGCATTTCTCCAACAAGCCCAACAGAGCCGAGCCAAGCTCGGGCTGGAGTTCGTTCCAATCAAGGCGCAAGGTCTGCGCGCGGCCAGTGGAACGACGCCGTTCGACGTGCTCTTCTTGGCGCTCAGCTCGTTCCTGATCGCCGCCGCGCTGATGCTCGTCTCGCTCTTATTTCGGCTTGGGGTGGAGCAGCGAGCCGACCAGCTGGGGTTGTTGTTAGCCGTCGGATTACGGCGCCAGCGGACGTCACGGCTACTGGTGTTGGAGGGCCTTGTGGTCGCGGCGGTGGGTGCCCTCTTGGGCGTCGCTCTGGGTGTCGCGTACGCCTGGCTGATGCTGGCCGGGTTACGGACGGTCTGGCTGGGCGCTATCGTGACCCCGTTCCTCGTCTTCCACGCCAGCGCCACGAGTCTGTTGGTGGGGTACGCACTGGGGATCCTGGTCTCGGCGCTGACCATCGCGCACGCGGTTCGTCGTCTCCGGCAGATCCCCGCGCGCCGGTTGTTGGCTGGTCAAGCTTCGCCCGAGGGGCACGCCGGGCGACCGACCCGACCGTGGGGCCAGCAGTTGGGCTGGGGACTGTTGGTCGCTGCGCTGGGGCTCTCGGTAGCGGCCACACAGCTGGGTGGTGAAGCCCAGGCGGGCGCATTCGTTTCCGGCGGCGCCGCGGTTCTGGTCGGACTACTGTTGTTGATTCGCCACCGCCTGGCTCACGTCTCGAACAGCGCAAGCGCCCCCACAATGTCGCTGTTCGGGCTGGCCGTCAGCTCGGCCCGTCGCAACCCCGGCCGCAGCAGCTTGACCATCGGGTTGATTGCCAGCGCCAGTTTTCTGATCACGGCGATGAGTTCATTTCGTCTCGATCCGAGCCTTCAAGGTGCGGGAGGATTTGAATGGGTGGCCGAGTCTTCACTGCCGATTTTTGCCGATCTGACCTCCCCCTCCGGTGTAGAAGAACTGCTCGGCGAAGCGGGCTCTGAACTGGCCTCCAACGTGATTCTGCCGCTGCGGGTACGCCCCGGAGACGATGCCAGTTGCAACAACCTGTACAGCGCGCAGAGCCCGCGCGTACTGGGGGTTCCCCCGTCGCTGAGCGAGTACTTTGACCAGGCGGAAACCGGTTTCGCGTGGGGAGCCACATTGGCCGAAACGGAGGTCGACCAGGCAAACCCGTGGCGACTGTTAGCGCGGCCGCCGCAAGACGGAGCTATCCCGGTCGTCATCGATCAGAATACTGCCATGTTCAGTCTCGGAATCTACGCGCCTGGGACGCGCGCCTCGTTCGAATACGACGGGGTGGAGATCGAAGTGTTCGTCGTCGGATTTCTCAAGAACAGCATCCTGCAGGGAAACATCCTGATGGCCCAGTCTCACTTTCAATCGCTGTTCCCCGAGATCGCCGGGTACCGCTATTTTCTGATCAAGTCCGGCGCCGGCCAGAACGCCGCCATCGGCCCTCTGCTGGAGGACGCACTGTCGGACCAGGGTTTTGACGTGCGCAACAGCAGGGAACTTCTGGCCGCACTGCTGGCGGTACAAAACACCTATTTGAGTACCTTTCAGAGTCTCGGTGCGCTGGGGCTGCTACTGGGCACTTTCGGGCTGGCAACGGTACAACTGCGAAGTGTTCTGGAACGCCGCGCCGAACTCGCCCTGTTGCGGGCCAGCGGATTCCAACACCGTCGTGTCGGTCGGCTGGTGCTCTGGGAGAACCTGTTTCTACTGCTGGGAGGCCTATCGACGGGCGTGGTCGCGGCAGTCTATGCCGTCCTGCCTCACATCGTTTTGGGCGAGGCCGCCATCTCGATGGGAGGATTCGGGCGAGATCTCGCGATCATGCTGGGCCTGGTTGTAGCCGCGGGAATTCTCACCGGCTTGATCGCCGTACGCTGGACGGTCGAGGCGCCGTTGATCCCCGCGCTACGGGGCGACTGAGGGCTCTCTCCACGTGAATCCAAACACCGGTCACCGCGCGATCGACGCCTCACCGCATGCGACTACTTCCTCGTCACCAGCTACACCCCGGCTGTGGAACCCGCGAGATCGAGTCACTCCAGACGCACCGGAGTCTGCCGGACACCGTGTTCGATCCCCAGCGTAATGCGGTGCCGCCCAGACGGCCACTGGAAGCGCAACGTCTCCTCGATCAGGCGCGGTTGCCCGTCTACGCCGAGCGTCAGTCCCGTCGGATCGGGCACCTGGAGTGCCACCGCTCCGCCGCTGGAAACGATCGGGGCGCCACGCACAAAACTGACCGGCGGCGCATCGCGCCTCACTTCGATCCGCGGGAACGCATCAGAATGTCACCCACAAATCCGGTTTCGCCAGCGGGTCGCACCGCGACGCAAAATAGCCAGCTGCGAGCATCCGCCGGGCGACCGACCCAACCGTCAGCCACATTCGATCACCGCGAGGGGGTAACTCCGCTGTCGGACCCCAGCCACAGATCAATCGGCCGCGTGGCCGCGGTCTGGAAAGGGAGTTCGATCGTGCGACGACTGCCGGCCGACGCGTACGCGGCGAGGATGATCTCCAGCGCCGCGCGGCCATCCTCCCCAGTCACCAGCGGTTGGCGGTCGCCGCGCACGCAGTCGACAAAATGCGCCATTTCCTGATGAAACCCGTAATTCCAAGCCTCTTCATAAATCGTAAAACTCCAGCCTTTGGTATCCCCGGCTTTCTCAACCGAATAACCGTAACCGTCTCGCGAGTAGGTCTGGATCGCGTTTCCCCGCAAGAGGTCTGCATAGGCTACCCCTGCGGTACCGTACACCTCCGCTCGATCGTCCATCCCCCCCAGCTTGGCCCAACTCTCTTCGGCCACACCCCGACAACCACCTTCAAATTCCACCACGATCAGCGCCTCGTCATCCCCACGTGTCTTGTCTCGGTGAACGTGGGTTGCCAGATGCGCGGTGACGCTCGTGACCGCCGGCGGGTGACGGCCGTCCGGCCCCGACAACATCCACCGAAAGAACGCGACCGCATGACAACCCATGTCGAGTGCAACGCCTCCACCTGAACGCTCCACATCCCAGAACCAGGGAGCGTGGGGACCGTCGTGCTTTTCGGATTGTTTGATCAGGAATGGAGACCCCAAAGCGCCTTCGTCGAGCAGCTGTTTGAGACGCACGTATTTGGGCGCAAAACAGAGCTCCTCGGCGTACATGAGTTTGACTCCGGCGGCCTGGCAGGCAGCGATCATGCGATCGCATTCGTCCAGATTCAGCGCCATCGGTTTTTCCACCACGACATGTTTGCCGGCCGCGGCGGCCGTCAGGACCGCGTCGCAGTGAAGATCGTTGGGCAGCCCGAGGACTACCATGTCGAGTTCGGCCATCTCAACCAGTTCGCGGTAATCGCGAAACCAACGGTCGATCGAGCGTTCGGCGGCAAAATCGCGTGCATGGTTGGCAGTCGGCGAGGCGACCGCCACCACTTCTGCGGCCGACACCGACTGCAGCGCCTGGAAGTGAATCCCGCTGATGAACTGGCTGCCGATCAGGCCGACCCGTACCTTCTCCATCGTCTGGCTCCTCGGGAACGTCCGCCATTTGGGATGCGACGAATGCACCTCCCAGGGATCCGGTTGTAACCGCTGATCGCCCCGATTTCCAATCGCCGCCGCGGCATCCCGAGCCGCTCCCAACGCGGTCCACCCGCCGCCGCCCCCGCGCCGCCGGTCAGGTACCGGTACGTTCGCGCCGAACCTGAGCATAGCAGTCAACAATCCGCCGCCGCAGTTCGCGCAGCAGTGCTTCGTCGTCGAACGAGGTCATCGAGCGCGGCCAAATGGGGTCGCCAAAACAAACCCGGACGGTCGTTCGTCGCGGCCACCAGCGGCCTCGCGGCAAGACCTCAAAGGCACCGTCCAGCGCGATCGGAATCAACGGGACCTGGGCCCGTCGGGCGAGGGCGCAGAGACCCGGCTTGAGGGCTGCCACACGGCCGTCCCGCGAGCGGGTCCCCTCGGGGAAAATAAGCACTAACCGGTCGTTCTTGAGGTACCGCAAGATGCCCTTGATGCCGGTTAGACCAACACCGTCTCGATCGATGGAGATGGCGCCGTAGAAGCGAATCAGGGCGGCGAACGGCGCAAAGCGAAACAGACTCTTGCGAGCCAGATAATGGAGCTGTCGGTCACAACACATGCCGATCACGACCGGGTCGATGTGGCTCTGATGATTCGAACAAATCAAAGCCCCACCGCTGGAAGGCAGCTGGTGGCGTCCACGGCACCGCAAACGGAACAACCACACCGCCACACAGCGGACCAACAATCGAGTCACTCGATAGACGCCCCGCTGGAGGAGTGAATCTTGCACCATCAACCTGCGCGCCTCCTGGTCGGGGCCGGGCAGCGAGCTTTATGACCGTTGCTGCGCATCCTGCCAACCGGTCGCCTCACACACGATTGAAACCAACCGGTCGACTACTTCCTGCTGAGACATCCCATCGGTGACGAGCTCGATCGCGTCATCCGCTCGCTGCAACCGACCGACCTCGCGTTCTTGGTCCCTTCGATCGCGGTCCCGCTGCTGAGACAACACCTCCTCGAATGAAACCTGCTGACCGCTCGCGGCGAGTTCGCCCTGGCGCCGGCGAGCGCGTTCCTCAGCCGAGGCCGTAAGAAAAATCTTGCAGGAAGCTGCGGGGAACGCCAGCGTACCCTGATCACGACCTTCGGTAACGGTGGGCCCGGCGGCGGCGGCCCGGCGCTGCAGCGCGATCAGACGCTCACGTACACCAGGGGGGTCGGCGACGCGGTGGATGATCTCCGTCACCTCGGGTTGTCGAATGCTGTGCGTGACATCTTCCTCGTCGAGCAGCACACGACCGCCATCGAACACGATCGCGAGGGAGTCGACCAACCCCTCGAGCTCAGTAGGATCTTCCCAATTTGTTCGACGGCGCAGCGCCGCCAGCGCGACGCAGCGATACATCGCCCCGGTATCGAGAAAATGCCAGTCCAATCGCTTCGCCAAAGCCCTCGCCACCGTGCTTTTACCCGCGCCAGCGGGTCCGTCGATGGTGACCACCGGCGGTTCGCTGGGTGGCGACGATGGGGGCTCACGCGCCGCCACCTGCGCGGCGGAAGCGTCTTCTCCGGTGGCCCAGCGGGCTTCAATCTCGGCCCACTCGTGAGCCGTCAACTGGAGGCAGATCGAGCCCTCTTCCAACCGACAATCACCCAGTCCCTGGCCACGGAAGTCTACCTGTCGGGCCGTCCCCAATTCGCGAAAGCTGGCCAAACGCAACCGCGCCGCTCGACCCGCCGTCTCCAACAGACGCACCCGAAACCCGCGCACATGGCCATCCTCCACCAGCGGCGACCAGGCGGTCGGCAAGACGTTGCGGTTGTCCAAATGAAAGAGCCATGCCGACCGGGCGTCCTGGGAAGGCGCCACATCTTGCCAGGTCAGCATTTCCGGATGTTGAAAGGTGGCCGCCGCGTGAATTGCATGGGGCAGTTGCACGCCGATCCCCAGCCGGAACCTCCGCTGCGTTTCCCCTCGAGTAATCAGCAAACTGTCCAACATCCGCAGGCCGTGACGCCGGTGAAAGGGAAGCCCGGCTGTCAAAATCGCCACGCGCCGCTCGCCGTTGTCTAACTCGATTAGCTGGGGCGATTCAAAACGCCCACTCTCCGACTTGTACCGCGCATCGTTGATGGTGCGGTACAAGTCGGCGCCTTCATCCGCCCAGGCAAAACGAGCACAGTAGTAGGAACTCCAGGGATCGGCCCGCGGCTCCTCGCGCGGATCGAGCTCGATCTCTACTTCGACAATGCGGCCTCCTCGCCACAACCGGTACCACTGCGTAAAGCCGGCCAGCGAACGGCCGTCCGGACCCAACAACTGGCCCCGCGTGGTCACTTCGCCAAACACCTCGGTCGCCGCGGTCACCTGTACCTCATCCGCAGCCATGACCGAGTAGACGGCTGTTTCCACGGGGTCACGCCAGGCCTCACCGGCGGCCTGGCGCTGGCTGGGCAACTTAAACGCCAGCTGTTGGCTGAGGAGATTTCCGCGCGACTGAAAGTCGTGAATCGACTGTAGTGTGCCCGTCTTAGGATTGATCAACACTTCGAAAAATTCATTCCGCAGCGAGACCACCCCGTCCTTTTCACGGCCGTCGATCGCCACCGGATCGGCCGCCCGCCGCGCCGTTTCTCGCCCAGTTTTACCCTCGGTCGGTAGCCACACGTAGCCCATCGGGGGTACGTCGACCACCAGCTGTGTCTCTCCGCCTGATTCGGCCGCCGCATAGACTGGACGCTCGACCGCGGGCACGCCCTGAAAACGACTGGACCGAACACCGATGCGGCGTACCATCCCACTCGGATTGACGAGCAAACAGCCCTTCATTGCGACCCCGTTTTCCGGGGACACAACGTGGGCAAAGCGCTCCAGGGCCGCGCGCTGGCCGGTGAGCGCGGCATCCTCCACCGGCGGCCCCCCCTCCTCCGCCTGATCGATCTGCGACTCGAGCGACCCGTCCATGGCGGGCGTGTTCCCGGACACCAGACTCGCCAGCGAATCGAGCGCGCGGGCGGCGGTCGCAATCGCGCGCGACCGCCAATAATGCACCGACGACGAAATCGGATCGGACTGTCGACGGATCACCGCCTGCTGCAGATAGGGAGACCGATACTGGTCCGCCTCGAATCGCTCCAAGTAACCGGGAACATCGGTGTCGCCAAAATACTCGTCGACCGTCACAAAGCGTCCCAGCATCCCGCCAAACCGGGCGATCCGCCGCAAATCCGACAACCAGGGACTGGCGCGGCCCGGCCAGTGCGCCAACACGAGCGTGGCGACATGGTCCATATCCATCGATTCACCCAGCCGCGCCGCAAGATTCAGAAAGGTCTCGGGGCGCGACGCGTCCAACGGTGCTTTGGCGATCGCATCGATCGAAGACCCGTCGCTACCCTCCCAGCGCAGCTTCACTTGAGATCCTTCCGGAAAACGCCCCTCCTCGAAGGTCGCGTGACAGGCGCCTCGATACCCCAAGCGTGAAAGCAGCTGGGGAAGTCCGGGGGTCAGTCCAAACCGGAAACGCCCGTAAATCTGCGGCGTGCAATCCAAATGGCGCCGATAGATTTCCTGACCGCGTCGCAACTCACCGAGCAGCGCCTCGGCGGGCAACAACGCGAGCCGACGCTCGACCTCCTCTCCACCAATCAGTCCGCAGCGGGAAGTCTCCATCGCCTGCCGCAATCGCGCCAGCGATGTGGGGTGTTCGGCAGCCATTTGTGCCAGCAGCGCACCCGACACCAGCACGTTGGTCGGGCAGCCCGCTGCCAACGCCTCGCGAAACGCCGCTCCGAGCGTGGTGCTGGCCAGCAGCGTCAAGTCGACGACAAACGCGTCGACCGAATAGTAGTGATCGCGTTCCTGGCCCAGCAAATCAAAGCAAGACGTCAGCTTCTGGGCGGTGGTTTCGGCCTCGCCGGCCATCGCGGCGGCGGCCGCCTCGACCACCAGCGTGCTGAAATGCACTTCATCCAGATTGCTCGAATATCGCATCTGCCGTGTCAACAGTTCGACTTGCAGGTAGCAATAACCCAGAGCCAAAAAGTCCGCGACCACGTCGGAGTCAACCACTTGGGCACCGCCGTCGAGAGCCGCCAGCGCCTCATCGACAATTTCTGCCCGCTCGAGCTTACGAGTAATCACGCAGGCCCCCTCGCGGCGAGCCCGCTCGACAAATCCGGTAGCGAGCTGATCAGAACTGACGGCCGGGACAATCAACAAACGCCCGGACAGTTCGTCCGGGGGGTCCTCAACCCTCATCCAGGTGGGCATCGCGCCAGCTGAGGTGATCAGCGCTGGATGCCACATCGCCGACCAACCGGCCAGCAGCCCCTGAGCTTCATCCCCCTCGTGATGGACGGGGAAATCCTCGAGGCTGTGACAGGGAAGCAGAATCGCAAGTTCCTGGAATTGCATGGTCGGTCAGACGGAGCTGCAGGTTGGGAATCCGTGGCAATTCCGCTGCCACTTGGTGGGCGGAGGGTGCCAACGGGCGATCGCGGGAAAAACCGCACGGCGACGAGTCGCTTCGCGCCCCGGCGGGGCGGCACTTGTAGACCGGGGAACCCCGCCACGCAACCGCTCGGTTGCGGCCCTGCATCGTAGCCGCATCCGGGCGCACGGCAAAGTACATAAGTCCCCGCAAGGTCACGAAATAAATTGACATTGTTGCCGCCCAGTCAGTACATTAGAAAGAAGAGTTCTCGCCAGATGAGCCGCTCGGATGACCACACGGCATACTGGTGCCATTGGCCGCCTGTGTCGCCGTCTCGTCCCCGGAAATTCTCTCGGGAACGGATCTGGCTGTCGACCACTGTCACGTTGCGCAGTTCCGGCCACTGTCACGCCGGACAGAGGAGCCTGTCTACCATGGCAAGAGTCAAAGCTGTCTGGGGAATCGATATCGGCCAATGTGCCTTGAAAGCACTTCGCTGTCGTCGTGACGGGGATGGAATCACGGCCGAGGCCTTCGATTACATCGAGTACCCCAAGATTCTCAGCCAACCCGAGGCCGAACCGGAAAAGCTAATTCAACAAGCGCTCGACAAATTTCTCTCGCGTAACGATGTCAAAGAGACGCACATCGGGCTGGCGGTCCCCGGCCAAAGTGGGCTGGCGAAATTCTTCAAGCCGCCTCCGGTACCGACGAAGCAAATTCCCGAGATCGTCAAATACGAAGCCCGTCAGCAAATTCCCTTCGAGCTCGACGACGTGATCTGGGATTTTCAGCAGATGCGCGGTGGCACGATGCACGAAGGTATCGCCATGGATACCGAGGTCGGCCTATTCGCCATGAAGCGCGACCAGGTTTACCGTTCTCTCCGCCCGCTCAAGCGGTGCGGCCTGGAATTGGACACGCTCCAGTTGACCCCCATCTCAATCTACAACTTCGTCATCTACGACTTGTTGCACGATCGCCTCGATGAGGAGTTGGATCCGGAAGATCCTCCCGCCTCAACGGTGATCCTCTCGCTGGGAACAGAAACCACCGATCTGGTCATCACCAATGGCTTCCGTCTGTGGCAACGTAGTATTCCCGTCGGTGGCAGCCATTTCACCAAACAGCTCACCAAAGATATGAAGCTGACCTTTGCCAAGGCGGAGCATCTCAAGCGGAATGCGCGCAAGGCGGAGGATCCCAAGCAGGTATTCACGGCGATGCGTCCGGTGTTCAACGACATGGTCACCGAAGTCCAGCGTTCCATCAGCTATTTCTTGGGAATCGACCGGAAAGCCACGATCAAGGGCGTGATGCTGTTGGGCAACACCGTCAAGTTGCCCGGCCTGACGCAGTATTTGGCAAAAAATCTCGGGCATGACGTGATTCCCTTCGACGGGTTTAAGCGCCTCACTGGGTCCGAGGTGGTCTCCTCTTCGTCGTTCAAAGACAACTACCTCTCGTTTGGCGCCACCTACGGCCTCTGTCTTCAAGCTTTGGGGCAAGCCGATATCAAGACCAATCTGGTGCCGAAGGAGATGGTCACCGAACGTTTGGTGCGTGCCAAGAAACCTTGGGCTTTGGCCTGTGTGGCCAGCCTGTTGCTGGCCTGTTCTTTCCACTTTTTCTCGACCTACCGTAATTGGAATAGCGTGCGACCTGACAAGGTGATCGGCGGAGTCAATTGGAAAACGGCCGAAGCCGATGTCAAACGAGTACAAGACCAAAGCGCGCAAAAAATGGACTCGCATCAAGAAATGAAAAAGGAACTGGACGAACTCAAGGCGATTGGCAACCAACTCGTCAGCAACGGTGAACGCCGTCTGTTATGGATGGAGATGCTGACGGCGCTGAACCGCAACCTGCCGGCTGACCAACAGAGGCCGCACAGCGTCTGGCTCGATCCCGAAGAAGTACCGTTCGAAACGCGTCAGGACATCCAAATCCGCTACGTGGAGTCGAAGTACTACGAAAAATTAAGCGATTGGTTCACCGATGAAATGGCCCTGTTATACGAGCAAAACAAGAGTGACCTGAAGCGGCTGTTTCCAGACCCCTACAACGTGCGATTTCCTGAGCCACCCAAGGGGAGCGGCGGCGGCAGCGGTAAGAAGAAAAAAGAGAAGTTGGAAGGTAGCGGCTGGGTCATCGAGGTCGAGGGATTCCACTTTTTTAACAATCTCGCCGGAGGCCAGGGTGATATCGGAAACCTCGGCGGTGCTGAATTCGTCCAAAAAACCCTCATGCGAAACCTGTTTTTCGGCAGCGTGCAACTTCCCGATGGGACCTACAAGCTGACGGAAATCGGCATTACTCATCCGGTCATGGTCGCCAACGGTGACGTCGAATGGAATCATATGGAGTCCCTCGACGGGGGCAGCGCCACGGCCGGAGGTGGCGGAATGGCCGGAGGTGGCGGAATGGCCGGAGGTGGCGGAATGGCCGGAGCGGGCGGCGGGATGGCTTCGGGAGCCGGCATGGCTGGAGGTGGCGGGATGGCTTCGGGAGCCGGCATGGCAGGAGCTGGAGGCGGAATGGCTTCGGGAGCCGGCATGGCCGGAGGCGGCGGGATGGCTTCGGGAGCCGGCATGGCTGGAGGTGGAGGCGCTGGCGCGTTGGCCGGAGGTGGTGGTTCAGGAGAGGACTCGGACAAGCCGACCACCTTTAAAGCACCGCGATTTACGTTCACCGTCCAGTTTGTCTGGAAGCCGACGCCGATCAGGGAACGTCTTAAGAACAGAGAGACCGCGAAACAAGCCCAACAAAAAGCACAGCAACAACCCGCTCAGGATAGCCAAGACAACGCGCAGACATCGGCTGCCAGCGCGCCCGACTCCGGACGCCTGGCAACCCGGACCAGCGACTGAAATCGGATCGTCAAGAATCAATACGGCGGCCGCCCAAAAGACCAACTTCGCGATTAGACAAACAGACGAGTCCCTCGGCATCTGGTTTCAACGGAGTTCCATCGATGGCAAAGCTGCAACTGTTCCTGGCTGGCCTGAAGAAGCACTACTTCTGGGCGGTCTGCGGCATTATGACCGTGACGTTTATGGCCATGTGGTTCTGGAGAACCAGTGTCCTCCACGGTGAATTCTCGCAACGCAGCACTTCCATTAAGAGCAAATTCAGTAACTTCCGTCAGATCAGGGACACCGCAAATCACCCCAACGAGAAGTCCGATGCGAAGATGGAGCTCGAAATCACTGCCAAGATTGCTGAAGTCGCGCAAGCTTGGCAGTATCAATACGACTACCAGAAAGGTGTGCTGGTCTGGCCTCAGTCGATGGACAAGGGATTTCTCACCCAGGTCCAAAATCTAACGCCCATTGAACAGTCGGTGACGTTTCCAGTTGAGGAGACCCAAGAGTTAGATGTCCGCTGGCGCAATTACTACCGACTGTACATCGGACGTGAACTTCCCAAGATGGCCGACCTGGTCGACGCGTACTGGGCGCCTCAAGTCCTAGGGCGTGAGCAACCGGAAGAAGAGCGGCAATACACGGTCGACTGGAACGCCCAAAATCAGGGGTTACTGCAGACTCGACGTTTCAGCTCCGACGGATGGGGAACTGAGAATCCCAGCGTGCTCAACATCCTCTATGCGCAAGAGGATCTTTGGGTCTTGCAACAAATCATGGAGATCATCAAGCAAACGAACGGTACGGTCGATGCCCGCTACAAGGCGCGCATCAAACGCATCGACTCGCTCTCGCTCGGCAAAGACGTGACGGGCGTGGGACTGCGCGGTCTCGTCAAAAAACTTACCAAAGAGGGCGTCGAGAGCGGCGGCGGCGGCATGGGTGGTATGGGAGACGCGATGGCGGAAATGGGAGGGGGCGAGGGTGGACGCGGCGGTGGTGGAGCCATGGGCAAAATGGCCGCCCAGAACTCAGGATTCGGCGGTGCCGGCGGTGGCGGAGGGGGTCGGGGTGGTGCCGGCTCCTCAGCTCAGAAGAAAGAGAGTCTCGACCCGGCGGAAAATCGCTACGTCGATGAACAGTTAGCCGGGGTTCCGGCCACGAAGTTACGGGGGAATCGGGATGCCGACCTGATCGTTGCCAAGCGTTTGCCTGTGCGATTAGTGATGCTGATGGATCAACGCCAGATCAACCGCTTTATCGCGGATTGCGGCAATGCCAAGCTGCCTTTAGAGATTCGCCAGGTCCGGGTGCCCCAATCCGGCGGTGGTGGCACAAGCGGTGGCATGGGCGGTGGCATGGGCGGTGGCATGGGCGGTGGCATGGGCGGTGGCATGGGCGGTGGCATGGGCGGTGGCAT
>PADE01000167.1 GCA_002702965.1 Planctomycetaceae bacterium | reverse complement strand
AGTTGCCGCAACCGCGTCCGCCGCTCGAAATGCGTGCGGTAATCCAAATCGTGCTCCACCGGTCGCTCCGCCACGCGCAGCGGCCCTGCGAGCGAGGTGAGTGTGGCGATGCGTTCCAACGTATCCTGAAAATACTCGCGAACATCGGTCCAAAAGTGAAGTCGTCCGGCAGGCGCCAGCACACGCTGGACGTTGCGCAGGAATCGCGCGTTCATGATCCGCCTCTTGTGGTGCCGTTTTTTCCACCAAGGATCCGGGAAGTAAACGTGTACCGCGCGAACCTGCCCCGTCCTCAGGAACGCGTCGAACAAACGTTCTCCGTCACCCAGCAACACCCGGGCGTTGGTACGACTCGCGCGGGTCAATCGGGCACCGGTAAACCGGGCATACCGGCGGGAAACTTCGATCCCCAGAAAATCGTGACGCGGACACGCTGCCGATGCGGTGACCAGGAATAGACCCTTGCCACTTCCCACCTCAACTTCTAGTGGGGCCCGACGCCCAAACAGCAAAGACATGTCGTGTGGAGCAGAAAATTGCTCCAACGACAAAAGATGCCCACTCAGATCGAGTCGCGGATCGACCCGGCGCAGTGCCCGACGTCCCATCTGAAACCTTCCGCAGTACACGGGTTTCCTCATCTGCTGCCTTTCTAGCGATCGCTGACGCGAAGTCCAGTGCCCCACCAGAGGATCATCAAACCGAGATTCTCTGACTGCGGGGATTGCATTTTGAGAACACTTCATGATTAATAGACATTGGAATTTTTTGGTTCCGCGAGCGCATCCTGCGTTCCTTTTGGCGAGTTCACACACCGAGGTGTTCATGCCGCGACGCGCTGATCGGCTCTGGCTTTTGGTTTGCGCCGTTTGTTGGCTTCAAACGGTGCCTGGCGCGGCGCAGACTGATGGCGACGACGCCCACACGCCGAGCGTCGAACTCGGCATCCCGGCGGGTACGTTTCGGTATTGGGCCGACACCTGGGGTGTCATCGGAGTGAATCTCAGCAACCCCGGGCCCCAACCCATCAAGCTGAAATCGGCGGTCTACTTCGAAGGCGATGCCAACCTGCAATTCGCCCGCGAATTCTGGGTCCCCGCCGAGTCGCGCCGCCGGGGCTGGTCTCCCGTCAAACTGCCCACCGCGTACCTAACCGGCCGTGGCGGCAACAGTAACTCCACGACGATTCCCATTAAGGGCATGGTGTTTGATGTCTCCGCTGGCGCAGACGTGTTACTACCCACCCCGGCGGGAAAACAACTCTATTCCGATCGCCTCGAGTTCGGCAGGGAGACGCGGGTCACCGGAATTGTCACCGACGCGGTCGAACAATCGGCCGACATGCCCGCCCAAGAAAGCCTGGTAGAAACGGCCTCCGACGGCGACGAGTTCGACTACCCGTACGAGGGCGCCGTAGCGGTGCACAATTTTCTGGAAGGTCAATCGGCAAACCCAACGCGCCGCGTGCAACAACTGTCGGACTCCTTCTTGCCCGCATTTGAAGAGGGATTGGACGGTCTCGACCGCCTGATCCTCTGTAACAACCGACTGTCCGAGGATGTCGCAGCGGCGATGGCCATCCGCCGTTGGGTGCACCGCGGCGGCCTGCTGTGGGTGATGCTCGATCGGGTCGATGAGACGAGCGTGGCCTTNCTGTTGGGAGACATCTTTGACTTCGAAATCGTCGACCGCGTCAACGTCGCTCGGATCGAGCTGCGCACCACCACCGGTGGGCAAGTCTGGCGGCACCCGAAGTTCTTTCGTGACCCCTTACCCTTCGTGCGCATCCTGACCTCCGCGGGCCGTGTCGATCACACGTTGAACGACTGGCCCGCGTCGTTACTGGTTCCGATGGGAAAAGGAAAAGTCCTGTTCACCACGGTGGCCGCCGAGGCTTGGATTATCGAAGGCGCCGGCCCCCAAACGGACGATTCCGGATCTCTACCAAAGCCCAACCATTACGCGGCCTTGCCGCTGCGACAACTCGCCGAAGAATTCATGGACTCACCGCAGAATACACTGCTGGATGCGGCCGATCTGCAGCCCTTTCTGGTCGATCAGATCGGCTACCGTATCGTTCAAAAAAACCTGGTGATGCTGGTGCTGGGCGCGTTCTGTTTGAGTCTGCCGCTGGCGGGTGTCGCGCTTTCGAAACGCGGAAAATTGGAGGCTTTGGTCTGGCTCGGACCGGCTCTGGCTGTGACCGCAACGCTGGTGCTGCTGGTGCTGGGCGGGTATCACAAACAACGAGTCGAGCCGACCGTGGCAATGGCCCAAGTCGTCGAAGCGACTTCCGGTACCCGGGAACTGGCGGTGAGCGGTCTGTTGGCGATCTACAATCCCGATTCCTCGGATGCCCAGTTGGGCACCGAGGGCGGGGGTACCTTCATTCCTGATCTGGCGGACCAGCAACAGACCCGGCGGATGGTCTGGACGGGTCTCGACCAATGGCATTGGGAAAACGTAACCCTGCCGCAGGGAATCCGAACGGCGGAATTTCGAGCATCGGTGGCGACCCCCGCAGGTCTCGATTTCCGGGCGTCTTTCGATGCGGATGGACTGGTCGGGAAACTCGATGGTAAATCACCGGCGGACATCAATCTGCCATTGATCGCCCTGCCTAACGGCAGTCTGTTGACCATCCGCACCCAGGATGACGGCAGTTGGACTTGCGGACCTGCGGAATTACTACCGCCCAACGTCTACCACCGTGAAGAGATCGTGACCGAGGCCATGAATCGCCGCCAACTAATCTACCAACGGTTGTTCGAACGGACAGATGGCAGCTTTCCGCGCCAGCCGTGCTGGTTGGGATGGACCAGTCCCTACGCAACCGGCTTCACGTTTGGTCAAAAGATGGAGCGGACCGGCGAGGCCTTGTTGATCATCCCTATTACCTGGTCACACACCCCTCCCGATTCACCGGTCACAGTTCCCTCTGCATTCCTCACCTGCCGCTCGGTAGCCGGTCCCGGCCGATCCGGCAGCAGTTCGTTGTTTCGGGATGCCCAACCCTGGATCGAGTCCCCCTTGGAATCAAACGCCTGGCTCCGATTTCAATTGCCCGAGCAGGTGCTCCCCTTGACCCAGGTCCGCGGCACCCTGAGGCTCAACATCGAGGCCCCCGATTGGCAGATCAAGATCAGCCGCCTCGGCGCCGGCGACGAGGCGCTGCCCATCGCCACCGAAGAGGGAACTGGAGAGTACGCGTTTGAGATGGCCACCGATGGCTCCTGGCAACCCGACGCTACCGGAGGACTGACCGTCGGCATCCACGTCCTTCCCACGTCTGCGGTACCGCACGACAATCTCGACGAGCAATCACATTGGCAAATCCAGTCCGTGGGACTGGACATCCGTGGGAAGACGACTCCCCGCTAAACACCGACCAACCCATCAGGCATTTCGCCGCCGGAGATTTACGTGAATAGCCCAGAAGCGGTCGTTGTAACCAACAATTTGACCAAGCGTTACGGGGAATTGTGCGCTTTGGACAGTCTTTCCTTGACGGTGAACCGCGGGACGATCCTGGGGCTCATCGGCCCCAACGGAGCGGGCAAGACCACGGCCATCAAGATGCTCGTGGGGATGGCCCGACCGACCAGTGGTAGTGCTTCGATCACCGGCGTCGATTGTTACCGGGACGCCAGACGCATCAAGCGCCTAGTCGGCTACATGCCCGATCGTTTTGGGTCGTACGACAATATGCGTGTGTACGAATACCTCGATTTTTTTGCCGCGGCGTTCGGTATTTCAGCACTCAAACGACGGCAGCGAATCGAGCGTGTGATGGAGATCACCAAGTCGACCTATATGCGCGATCGCTATGTCGAAACGCTCAGCCATGGAATGCAACAGCGGGTCGGCATTGCCCGCACNCTTGTTCATGATCCAGAAGTGTTGATTCTCGATGAACCGGCCAACGGCCTGGATCCGGAAGCCCGTGTCGAGATGCGGGATCTGTTGCTGGAATTGGCAAGAATNAACAAAACGCTCATCGTGACCAGCCACATCCTCCCGGAATTGTCGCGCATCTGTGATCAAGTCGCCATCATCAGCAACGGCAAACTACGGGCCTTTGGCACGCTCTCAGAAATCACGCGTCAAATCAGTCAGAGCCGAGTCTTGGAAGCACAATTGAGCTCGCACGAATCCCTCGACAGCGCCGCCGCCGTGATCCGTGAACATCTCGAGAGTGAAGCCGAAGTCACGCCGTCCCAAGCCGANTCGATTATTCGGTTTCGCACCGCCAAGAGCGAAACCGANCTGGGCAACTTGCTGGCAGCGCTGGTCCAAGACGGAATTCCAGTGACCCAGTTTCGCGAACTGCAAACGGATCTGGAAGACGCCTTTCTCTCGGTCACGCGAGCGGACGCCGAGGCTGCAGAATCTCCCTGAGCCCGCTGGCCGCAATGCGGACCGGATGCACCGTTGATTGCGCGACTAGTCGATCGACGAGCGGTGGAAGTGGACGTGTCGCCACTCGCCACACTGACGCTCCCAGATGCGTGTTTCATCATAGCGCTGGGTCTCGGCGGCTCCGCCGGCCGTCGTCCGCTGTACTAGCCGCACATAACTGACCACTCCCACGTCCGGTCCCAACATGCGCACGTGCGGCGCGGCGATCGTATTGGCATGCTTCCCTAGATGGCCACCGAGATCAAAGTAGAAGCGATGAAACTCTAAGCCCGCGACTAATTGGCCGCGTGCTTCCGGTTCAAAGGCGGTCAGTGACGGATCGCAGAGCCGCTCGTAAGTCGGCCAGTCCCCGGCGCAGATTGCTGTCAGTAAAGCCCGCGTCTGTTCGATGAGTTCGAGGTGAATGCTCTCGTTCATGATCGGTTCGTCCGTTTCCAGCGTAGCTCCCCCTACGACCCGTAGCCGCATCGTGTGCACTATAACGATCGTATCGGCAACGGTCTCCGTAACCCGTTGCCCCAAAATGACTTTTCTTGTCGGATAATCGACCCTAAAGTAGACTGGTGACAGGGGACCGGCGGATGCCTATCGGCCCCGTTATGCGCCTCACGGCCCGGCGGCGTAGCGCCACCTATTGCACAAAACATCCACCCGTCCCTTAAGCGATCATTGGTGCCATGGCCGGATCCGACCTTTTTACCGGGCGTCCCCGCACCGCTTCCCGCCGGCGCGGAGCGATCTACTTGGCGTTGATCACGGCGGTTTGCGGCGCCTGTCAACGCGACACCGCCCTGTCCCTTTACCCCGTTCAGGGAAAAGTCTACTGCGACAAGCAACCTGCCGAGGGGGCGCTGGTTATCTTCCACCCCATCAGCGACGATCAACCCGATGGCATAAAACCGCGGGGTTTCGTCGGCAAGGATGCGCAGTTCCAACTCACCACCCGTTCTCAACACGACGGTGCACCGCTCGGAGAATACGCCGTAACCGTCCTGTGGCGCGAACCAGGTGACGAAGACGAACCCGGCAAGTTGCTAGTACCCAACCACTACTTAGACCCCACGGAATCTGGATTGCGAGCCACTATTTCTGTCGGTGACAACAAGCTCAACGCCTTTCATCTCACCAGCGAATAGATGCGCATGTACCGTCCCGGTCGGAATCCGCGAGCCGCTTTTACACTCGTCGAGTTGCTTGTTGTCATTGCGATCATCGGTCTGCTGATTGGACTCATATTGCCCGCCGTACAAATGGCGCGTGAAACGGGTCGTCGCGCACATTGTGCAAACAACTTGAAGAACCTGGCGTTGGGCCTTCACCAATTCCACAATTCGTTTCACGCGTTGCCCCCAGCTCGCGTGTTGGGGCCCTTCCCAAAACTCAAGATCAACCGTCAGGTCGAGCACAGTTGGGCGGTCTTTACCCTGCCCTATCTCGAACAGGAAAACTTGCACAATCAGTACTCGTTTCAGCATGATTTTCGAGATCCGGTGAATGCCCCCGTGGTGCAGCAGAGCCTCTCTGTCTTTCTGTGCGCTTCCGCGCCGGTTCGACACCGAGACCAATTCTCCAGCGGCAACTTCTCCGGTTGGCAAACCGCGCCGGGCGACTATGTGCCGATCATGCGTGTCGACCAGAGCTTGGCACTTACGGGCCTTTGTGATTCGACATCCAGTTTTCGCGGGGCCCTGAACAGCAACCTGATGACCCGTTTTAGCGACATCCGGGATGGACTCTCCTACTCGTTGTTGCTCACCGAAGCGGCCGGCCGGCCGCACCTGTGGGTCGACGGCCGATTCCTACCGCAATTGCGTGTTCGGGGGGCCGGCTGGGGTGACTCGCGAAACGCCTTCAGCATTCACGGCGTGACCGACGACGGATCCTTTTCTCCCGGACGATGCGGTGTAAACTGCACCAACAACCGCGAGATATTTGCCTTTCATCCGGGCGGCGCCAACGTCGCCATGGCCGACGGGTCCGTGCGATTCCTGCCCAAACAGCTGGGGATCCGTGAGACTTGCCGAATGGTCACGATTCGAGGGAACGAACCGATCTCCGACGCCGGGCTGTAATGCGTACCAAGCACAAACAGATGCTCCTCTTGTTGCTCGTGGCGGTCGGCCTGGGGGGACTCTGGTTCGAGCCGGGTGGACGGTTGCGAGGCCGTCTGGGGGGCGAGACCTTTTTCCAGGGTTATCCGGNCACTTACTGGCAGTCGCAATTGCAGAGCAACAATCCGGTTGCACAAGCAGGCGCGCGCGCGGCGCTGGTCGCGGGACGCGGCACCGCAGTTGCCGTGTTGCGCGCGATGCTCACGGCGCGCTCCACTGCTTCCTGGAATACTTCGGCAAGCCGTTGTGCCACGGCGGAAATTCTGGCGGCCATCGGTGAAGAAGCCAGCTCGGCCGGNCGCGATCTAACCGTGACGCTCGAGGACCCCGACCCCTACTTGCGGCGGATCGCCGCCGCCGCGGTTCCCGCAGTGGGAGTCCCCGCGGGCCAGGGGGTTCCGGCGCTGCTCAAGCTTTTAGAGCGAGAACGGTCGGTGGAAGTCCTGCGGGCGCTGAGCGAGTACGGCCGAGAGGCCCATCCCGCGCTCCAAGAACTGGCCCAAGTACTCAGCGACAACGGGTTGCCAACCGAGGTCCGCTGGAACGCCGCCCGCACCATTGGCAAAGTCCGTGAAAGAGCCGCGAGCGCGGTTCCGCTGCTGGTCAAACATCTCCAGGACGTGCAGGCAACCGTACGCGAACACACGGCAGAAGCGTTGGGTGACATCGGGCCGGCGGCCGGGGAATCGGTTCCGGCACTGGTCGCGGTCTTGGTCGATCCGGCCACCCGTGTGCGACGCGATGCGGTTCGTTCGTTGGGTCAAATCGGGGCCGCCGCGAAATCCGCGGTGCCCGAAATCATCAAGTTACTGGAGGATCCCGAACCGCTGGTCCAGAAGGCAGCCCACACGGCGCTGGAAACGCTGGCACCGGATCGGCTGCCAAAGCCGGAAAAACAAGAGCCGCCGCCGGCTTGCTGATCAGACTCTGATTCGGCGCTCACTCGCTGTCGTCACCGACCGACGTTTCGCGTCAGACCCATGTCATTCACGGAAGCAGACCGACACGGTATTCGTCCCCGCATCCCGCCGCGGTGGGGTGTGATTGCAGACGACTTAACAGGCGCTTGCGACTGCGGCGCCGCATTCTGCCAGCGTGGCTTTCAACCCGCCGTCTATTGCCGTGGAGCGTTTCCCGACGGACCGACCAGCGAAGTCGTGGTGGTCCCCACGCACAGCCGGTCCCTCTCACCGGACGTCGCCTTCCAGCGTGTCCGGCAAACCGCACACCAATTCGCCGAGCGCCAAGTTGAGGTCGTTTACAAGAAAATCGATTCGACGCTCCAAGGAAACTTGGGGGTCGAGATCGAAGCTGCCCTGCAAGGGTTGAACCGATCGCTGGCGGTCGTCGCACCCGCTTTTCCGGAAATGGGACGCCGGCTCATTCGGGGAGAATTGCGACTCGGCCAACAACGTGAATCGACCCGAATCCACCTGCCCACGCTACTGGCGAGCGACTCGCAACCTGCGATCGAAACCATCGATTTCCAACAGGTTGCAGAGGGCCTCCCAACGCTGATCGGGGCGCTGCGTGCCGCGGCCCAACGAGGGTCTCGCATCGCTGTGGTCGACGCCGTCGACCACAGCGATCTGGCCGCCATCGGCCGAGCGTGCGTGAAGCTTGCCGATACCGTGCTCGGTGTCGGGTCCGCCGGACTGGCCTACCATTTGAGCGACGACACCGATTCACCGGTAGCAGATTCGACCGACCCGCCGCCGACTGCTCCGCGCGCCGAGAACGTCGTCCTATTTATCGGCTCGACGAATCCGGTAACCGATCGTCAATTGCAGCAGCTGACCGCCGACGGCGAGACCGCGTTCCCGCCCGCCGATTTTTGGAGTCCAACCGAGTTGCAGCGAGCGCTGGCCGCCGGACAGCATTTGGTAGTTCCGGTTCGCTGGCGCGGTACCCAAGAGCAAGCCCATCTCGCCTGGATACTGGAGCGCGTCGCAAACTGGAAGCCGGCCGGCGTCGTGCTCTCAGGTGGAGATACAGCGCAGCGGATTTGTGAGCTGGCATCGGTTGAGCAGATTCAGATCACACGGGAAGTCACCCGGGGACTGCCGCGAGGACTGCTGCGAGGCGGATTCCTGGCGGAGACGCCGGTAGTCACCAAGGCAGGAGGATTCGGTGACCATCGAGCGCTGCAAACCGCGTGCCGAGACCTCTGCCAGCGACGCCCGGCACCACAGTAGGTCCAACCCGCCCGCACCCGCGGGAGGCCCGGCGACAGCTGGGACGTCTCACGAGCCAGCTTCGGGACACCGACTTTGATGCCGGGTTCCGTTTCCGACGCCAGCAGACGATATTAGTAGTCGGGGCTCGCCGACTGGACCCTCGACTCGGGGACTCCATTTGTCTTCCACAACATTCCCGTTTTGAAGTGTTCCCGTCTTGGAGTCACCCCCGGACCAGATCCCGGCGCGGGATCGGCGGGACCAAACAACACACTATCGCAACGCGTCCTGTCGACCCACCCCCACAACCCCCGGTGGTTGGTAGACGCGTTGCCGCCTCTCTCTTGAGATCTGTCGTAATATGGTTGACTCGAGATTGCCAACGATTGCTCTGTCGATGGGCGACCCCGCGGGGATTGGGCCCGAAGTCACGCTCAAAGCTGTGGCCGATCCGACCATTCGGGAACTCGCGCGGTTCGTCATCGTCGGGGAGAGCTGGTTGATCCAGTCGGTCGGGGCCGGCTTACCATTCGAGCCCGATTCAACGGTAACCGATCTGGCAGCCGCGCCGGACGAAGCGCGCGTCATCGTGTTGGACAGTCGATTCCTAGACCGATCACAATGGCGGATCGCAGAAGTCTGCGCCGCCAGCGGACGGGCCGCCGTTGAATACGTGCGGCGAGCGACCGAACTCTGTCAGCGGGGTGACGCGACTGCGATCGTAACGGCTCCTTTGAACAAAGAGGCGGTCGCGCTCAATGGCCAGCCGTTTGTCGGTCATACCGAATTCATCGCCGGATTGTGTGGCGTCGACCAATCTCGCATGTTGCTCGTCAACGACCGGCTGCGTGTCGTGCACGTCACGACGCATTGTAGCCTGGCGGAGGCAGCCCAGTTGACGACCGAGCGGATCGTGGACACGATTCGATTGGGTTCCGATGCGGTCCGCTCGCTCGGCTTTACGGCGCCCCGGGTTGCCGTCTGTGGGCTCAACCCGCACGCCGGAGAGAACGGGATGTTTGGCCGTGAAGAACGGGACTTCATTCAACCGGCAATCGACGCGGCCCGATCGCAGGGCATCGACTGCGAAGGTCCGCTGCCAGCCGATACGCTGTTCGTCCAGGCGGTTCGCGGGAAGTACGATCTGGTCGTCGCGATGTATCACGATCAGGGTCACATCCCGATGAAGGTGCTCGACTTCGAACACACCGTCAACGTGACATTGGGCCTGCCGATCATACGTACGTCGGTCGACCACGGCACTGCATTTGACATTGCCGGCAAGAACCAGGCTGACCCCGAAGATATGAAGACGGCGATTCGCTTGGCCGTGTCGATGTCGCAGCAGGCGCGCACTGTACCCGTCGGTCAAGCTTGACGACCGGGTTGCGATCACTGGTCATGTGCGCTCACCGCTGCCGGTGAGTCACTCCGCGAGTTCGATCCGGACGATTGCGCCGTCGGGCACCTCTTCGAGTCGCGTCGGGTCATCGAGTACCCTGCCGACGGGATTGACCGGACTCGCAGCGCGGGGCTCATCGCCGTGCGATGCGGGAGTAGGTCCAAAAAAAATACAAAAAGCTCGACCGGGCGGCCAGTAGCCGAGTTCTCCAACCTCCATTTCCGCACGCGCGTCGGGCGCTCCCTCCCGCTCAACGGGGATCGAAAAGTAGATTTCCGCACCCCAGCGGTTTGCGGGCGCCTCCAGCGGCAACGCGGCCAGCAGTGCCTGCGCTGTGTCGGTTTGGTTGAGGGCGGCTGACAGACCGATTTCGCCCGCCGTGATGCGAATACGGTGCGTCACTGCGACACCCTCCGATCGGTTCCGTGCCGTTGACGCCCCGGATCCTACACCGCAGCGTATCACCTCTTACCCCGGGCGATACGTTAATTAAAGCTGTATTATAGGATTCCAACCGTTTGTCCAGAAGCGACCGTCGGTCGATTTTCCCCGGTGTTAAAGTGCGGTATGCTGAGCGTACCCCAAACCTCGGCGATGCGGGACTTGTCACCGCAGGGTTTCGAATCTGGTTCAACCCTCCTTTCAAGGAATCTAGCATGCTGTTCGCACGGTTCTTCGTCGCTGTCACGATCGCACTTGGACTCTCAGTGTGCGCGATAGCTGCCGAGTTGCCGCTCATCGAAGTCGAAGCGCAGCCGCTGAAAGCGCAGGCAAAACGTGTCGCCGCGGCGCTCCAGTTTCTCGGGCAACCGCTCACTGTGCCACAACAGCAGGCCCTCGCTGCGGCGGTTGCCGAAGCCGACGACAACCAGGCTACCAATGCGATCCAAAAACTGTTCGATTCACTGACGCTGGCGATGGTTCACGTCAACCCGGAACAACGCGTCAAGGTCGAACGCGGTCCCGCGGCAGCCAAACTCAATCAGCACGGTTGGAGTCTGTTTCTGGTCAAGGTCCACAACGAACCCGGCATCAACCCGCCATTACAGGCCAGCAGCCCCAACGCAATGCCGCTCGTGCGTCGATCGACGGGTGCGAAGAGCCCCAAACAGGACGTCCGACCACAGGACGTGGCAGACCGCTGGATGGACCTGTCGACGTTTGATCAGAAACCGCTGACGAAAACGCTTACCGGGCTGACGGTCGAATACCGGATCCTACAACTCTACAGTCGCGATGCGGGTAAACGGGAGGCCAAGCTCTCCTTTAGTGTCGGGCAGGGATCGCAGGATCTGGGTTTTCGCAACGAATTGGCTGTGCTTTTTGAATGTCAACCGGCGGTGCGTGTAGTCTTGGAAGTCATCGATGACGATGGTCAGCCGACCACGGGACAGTTCATCTTTCGGGACGCCAACGGACGTGTCTACCCCGCGCGTACGCGTCGCCTATCGCCCGATTTCTTCTTTCACGATCAAATCTACCGCGACAGCGGAGAGACGGTGCTGTTGCCACCCGGTCGTTACCAGGTGACCTATACGCGCGGGCCTGAGTACCGGATCCTCCATCGGGAGATCGCGATTCCCAATTCACCCACCAACCGCCAGACCTTTCGGTTGCAGCGTTGGATCAAGCTCGCCGACAAAGGTTGGTTCTCGGGTGATCACCACGTGCACGCGGCAGGCTGTTCCCACTACGAAGCACCCACCCAAGGGGTCAATCCGGCCGCCATGATGCGTCACATTCGGGGCGAGGACCTGAACGTCGGCTGCGTACTCACCTGGGGACCCTGTTGGTACTTTCAAAAGGACTTCTTTGAAGGCAAAACGCACCCGCTGTCCACCAAAACCAATCTGATGCGGTACGACGTTGAAGTTTCCGGATTCCCCAGCGACCATTGCGGGCATCTCTGCCTGTTGCGGCTGACCGAAGACGATTACCCGGGAACAAAGCGGGTCGAGGATTGGCCCAGTTGGGATCTGCCGATTCTCAAATGGGGAAAAGAACAAGGGGGAGTCGTCGGGTTCTCGCACAGCGGTTGGGGCCTGCAGTTGCCCGACTACATGCCCGATGGCACACGGAAGTTCCCCAATCGTCGTTTTGGAGGCAGCAATCCTGGCTGGAAGGGGCGCGCCCCCGACACGTTGCCCGATTACGCGATGCCAAGATTCGACGGCATCGGTGCCAACGAGTACGTCGTCGATGTCGTTCACGGGGTTTGCGATTTTATTTCGGCTGTCGATACACCGGTTACCTGGGAACTCAACGTCTGGTACCACACACTCAACTGCGGATACATCTGTCGCATTAGCGGGGAGACCGATTTTCCCTGCATCTACGGTGAGCGGGTGGGTCTGGGACGTGCGTATGTCAAGCTCGGCGAGAAGCAGGAACTGAGCTACGACAACTGGGTCTTCGCGCTGCGGGACGGGCGCAGCTACTGCTGCGATGGGTTGTCGCACCTGTACGATTTTCAAGTCAATGGACTCGGCGTGGGTGAATCGGGAGATGCGGGACGCCCCAGTTTCCTGGCAGCCCAACACAATCAGAAGCTGACGATCGGAGTCCAGGCCGCGGCCCTCCTCGCGGAGACGCCCCGAGAGGACATCCGGCGGCGACGGTTGGACGAAAAGCCGTACTGGCATGTTGAGCGGGCACGCGTCGGCGAAACACGGAAAGTCCCCGTGGAGCTCATCGTCAATGGCCAGTCCGTTGCGCGTCAGGAAATCGAGGCAGACGGTCAGATCCAGAACCTCGCGTTTGAGTACGCCTTGGACCGCTCGAGTTGGATCGCACTGCGGATCTTTCCCAGCGCGCACACCAATCCGATTTTTGTCGAAGTCGATGGCGAGCCGATCCGGGCCAGCAAGCGAAGCGCGAAATGGTGTCTTGAGGCCACCGAGGTCTGCTGGAACTCCAAGAAGAACCGCATTCGTGAAGACGAGCGGGCGACAGCAGCCAAAGCCTTTGACAAGGCGAGACAGGCCTACGGCGCCATCCTTCAAGAGGCCTTTGACGACGAAAACCAGTAGCACCGGTCGCATCCGTACGCCAACTGCGGTGGGTCGCGCTGGCGCCGGTTAGCGCCACTCAAACGGTTGACGGCAGCGGCAATCGCTGCAGGTCAACGTTGCCGCCGGAAAGCAACACGCCCACGCGTTTGCCCTCCGTCCGAGCCGCAGCAGGCGGTTCCAGGAGCCCGGCCAACGGGACCGCAGCCGAGGGTTCCACCACCAGTTTGGCGCGCTCCAGAATCAGCTGCATGGCGCGGAGGATGACCGCGTCTTCGACGCGCCAGATATCGTCTACCAATTCCCGGATGATCGCAAAATTTCGGGTCCCCAAGCTGGTCAGCAGCCCATCGGCAACCGTCTGCGGAGCTACCGAGGGAACCCAGGTTCCAGATTTCCAACTGCGATACGCGTCGTCTGCACCCAGCGGCTCGACGGCGATGACCTGTACCGCGGGCTGGATCGCTTTGGCGGCGATCAAGGTTCCCGCCAGCAAACCGCCGCCACCCACGGGGGCCACGATCAGATCCAGATCCGGCACTTCCTCTAACAACTCGACCGCCGCCGTCCCCTGCCCGGCGATGATCGCCTCGTCGTCATAGGGGTGGATCAGCGTACCCCCCGACGCTTCCAGAAGCTCGGCCGCAGCGGCCTCGCGGGCCGGCAGATTCGGTTCGCAAAACGTGATCGCAGCTCCGTAACCTTTGACCGCGGCGATCTTGACTCCCGACGAATTGGACGGCATCACAATCTGGGCCGAGACGCCCCGACGAGCGGCCGCCCTGGCAAGCGCCGCGGCGTGATTCCCCGAAGAGTGCGTCACAAACCCGCGCTGGGCCACCTCATCTGACAGGGAAAACACGGCATTGCAAGCCCCCCGCGACTTGAAGGCACCCGCTTTCTGCAGGTTCTCACATTTGAAGAACAGCCGCGTACCCACTTGTTGATCCAGTTGGCGACAGGTCATCACCGGCGTGCGGTGAATATGCGAACGGATCCGACGGTGCGCCTCAACGACATCGGCCAGGTCGACAGACAGCGTCATGGCAACTCTCGAGCGGATGCCCTTCGATCGTCTTGGCAAGAGAGGGACCGGATCGCAATCATGTGGCGCGTTCCCAACGGTCGATGTTCATGCCGGGGGCCATGCTCGGCATGTTGAGCGGCTTGTTTCCACCATGAAAATCCCCTTCTCGGTGGTTGGGGCTCTGGAACAAGAAGCGCACATCCTCTGGCAAGCGATCGACATCCTCGACAGGCCATTCGTCCACTGGCTGTACCGGTCCCGCCCAGGCGGGACGATAGGAAATGGCCAACATGCCGCGCGAATGGGTGCCCGTATTGGGGTAGTTCCCGTGAAAGACCTTGTGGTTGATCAGCACCGCCGAGCCCGCCTTCAGAGTTACCATCACTTCATCCGGATGGAATGCAAACCGGCGATACGGGTTCGCGTCGGCATGCATGCATAAATGCGAACGGGGAACGACGCGAAACGGAGAAACCTCGGGAGTCAAATCGTCCAGATAATACAACACGCGAACCGTCCACGGGCAACTTCCTTCATAACCGAAAATATCCGATCCGTAGGGTTGGCCATCGGTATGCAAGCTGATACCGGGATGACCCGGTTCGCTGCGGGCGTAACCGTAGGTCATGAAAATTAGGTCGCCCCCCAGTAGGTCGCGAAGAAACGCCAGCGCCGGAGGATGAGCAATCAGCCGCGTAATGGCCCCGCCACGAAACTGAATCGACGAGCATCCGCGTTGCCGGTCACTGTAATCCACGGGTGTGGTTTCCAGTCGAGCCACTTCGTCCTGGAGCAGTCGCACCTCGTCGCCAGACAATAAATCGGGCAGAACCAGATATCCCTCCAGCTCGACTTGCCGGATTTGCTCTCCGCGGGAGAGACGAGACCAATCGCGATCGTCAATCGGCTGCGAATCCGCCATGATTACTCCTCCGTTTACTCGACCGTGGCCGATCGACTGGTTCGCTTCAGCGGTGCATTTCAAACCACTTCAGCACGTGCGCCACTTTACTCATTAGATGACTGGGCCGGTTGGCGATGTTGTGCGATGCACCGGGAATCCGCACCAACACCGTGTCCACTTTGCGAAGCTTGAGCGCCTGGAAGAACTGCTCCGACTCGGACATGGGCGTGCGGAAGTCCTGTTCACCGGTGAGCAGCATCGTCGGTGTCTTGACCTTTCCAGCGAGGGAAATGGGTGACCGCCTATGGTAGTGTTCCGCGTGCTCCCAGGGAAAACCGGGAAACCATCGGCCGGCAAAGAGGGTTGACATGTCCGCAGTCAACACGTGACTGTACCAGTTAATCACGGGCTTGGCTGCGACCGCAGCGCGAAAGCGGTCCGTCTTGCCAACCACCCAGGCGGTCAATACCCCACCACCGCTGCCGCCGGTAACGTACAAATGCTCGGGATCGATGATGCCCCGCTGCAGGACCGCATCGACCCCCGACATCAAGTCCTCGTAGTCATCACCCGGGTAGGCGTGCTGAATCAAATCAGCAAATTCCTGTCCGTAACTCGTGCTCCCCCGCGGATTGAGATAGACCACCACGTAACCCGCCGCCGCGTACAACTGGACTTCTACCGAAAAACGCGGACCGTAATTGGCGTACGGGCCACCGTGAATCTCGAGCACGAGCGGATATTTGCGCGTCGCGTCGAACCCTGGTGGCGTCACGATCCACCCCGCTAGCGATCGGCCGTCGAGTTTGGACTTTGTTTCAAACGAATCGACCCGACCAAGCGCCTTGTCAGCCAGCAGGTCGGCGTTCAATCGCGTCAATTGGCTCGCCGAAACCTCGGTGGGTCCCGAATCAGGATGACCGCTCTCCAGGAACGCCACATCCGCAGGCCGCCAGGGAGTCGTTCGCGTGAAAGCGAGGTCACCCTGATCGCTGACCGAAAAAGACCCGCTGGCGTAAGGGCGTCCGATTACCACGCCGCCCACATCCCGACGGAGCACCTCGATCGGGCCGTTTTCATGATAACGGGCAATCTGTGTGGTGCCCCGATCGTCGAACTGGAAATAGAGGCCACCTTGTTGATCCCACGTCGGACTCACAACGTCTCGATCCAGATTTGCCGTGACCGCGCGCGTCTGCCCCTGTTCTCGGTCCAGCAGATACAACTGCGAGGTGTGGTAGCTCTTTTGTCGGTCGTCGTACCCCACGTAGGCAACCCAGCGACCGTCCGGCGAAACCGCTGGCTGGCGGTCCGGCCCGCGGCGATCGGTCAGCTGCCGCACCGCTTTGCTCGCGATTTCGATCTCGTACAACTCCGACTCACCGGGCTGATACATCCAATCCCGAGTGCGGTTTGCAGAGAAAACTAGCGCGCGGCGATCCGGCGTCCAGGACAATTCCCCCCGGTGATCGTAGGGACCGTCGGTGAGTTGTCGCGCTGTACCACCCTCGGCTGGTAGTACAAATAGCTGGTGAAACCCGGGCCGCAGATAGCCGCGACCATCGGCCCGGTAAAGCACCTCCCGAATCACTTTTGCGGCGGGCGCCCATTTGCCACCCTGGGGCGGCGCGGGGAGTTCCACCAAGGGCGTTTCGGGGCGCTCTACATGCATCGTAAAGGCCAACCAGCGACCGTCCGGCGACCAGCTCAGATGATCCGGGTTGCTGGGCAACTGCGTCAACCGAGCGGAGGTCCCCGTCGACAACCAGAGGCAGTGAATCTGGACCGGCGAGTGTTCATCATCGCCGCGCGAAAGATACGCCACACGAGACCCGTCGGGGGACCAGCGCGGCGAGGTCACCCGACGATGGGCCGAAGTCAACGGTCGATGCTGGCTTCCGTCGGCATCGACCACCCAGAGATCGCTGCGTCTCCGGTCGTCGATCGCATCCATATAATTGCGGACGTACGCGACCCGTTTGCCGTCTGGGGCGATCCGCGGATCCGACGCGTACTCCAACTGGAGTACGTCTGACAATTCGAGCGGGCGTGGCTCGGCACCGGTCAGCTGACAGACCGTGGCGCAGAACAGCGGCCACCACCAGAGGTAAACCCGTATTCGCGATTCGGTCACGTGTTCGGTCTCCCGGCATCTCTAGGGGTGTGACGAACGGCCCATTCCGTTCGCTGTAAGCCTGCTCAAGAACGTTCGCTCGTTGCGTCTTCCGGTTGGGCCTCGCGAAACTGCGCCGCCAAACGGACCAGTTGCTCGTCCAATTCCTGGCGCTGGTCACACAGGTGTCGAACTTCGTTCCGCTTAGAGAAGGCCCGCAACACGCTGGTGGCGTTTCCGGTCCACTGCGGCCACCACCGCCAATAATGCAGGCTCGCGATTCCCAGCAAAGGCATGGCCAGCGTCACCGGTATCGCCAGCCCGGGAAGCTGCCAACGCAGCGCGGCAAAACCCAATACGTACCAAATCAAATAGCCGGGAAGACCGACCAGTAAGCGGTGCAAACTAACCGTCGTGCGCCCCGGTGGGGTGAACCGAGCGGCGATCCAGCGGACGGTGAAGAAGGGCACCAGGTGAAACAGTGTAGCGGCGGCGACGGGCAGAAACGCCAGAGCGCCAGCCAGCGCCATCAGCAGTGTAACGAGAACCGTGTAAACGCTCCGGCCCCGCGGCGCGACGGTCTCCATCCGCAAACCCGATCGATCGACTCGATCTCGGAATTGCTCAATCCTGCCCGCCAACTCCTCGACGAGCGGACGATCGACGGACGCAAAATAATTGATCGCCTCAGCGATCCGTTTGCGTCGACGCAAGAAAGGGACCCTGCTATGCGGATCGACTTCGATCGGCGGCGCCAGCAATTCTAGATCCTGCACCCAGTCGGACCAGTCGGATTCGGCCAGATGAATCGTGACCTGTTGCATCCGGGTCTGCAGTTGATCGGTCAACTGACGAGCCAGCCGGCGCGGGTCATCTTCACCGGCAGCCTGCCGCTCGGCCAGCCAAGGGGAAACCGCCAACGGCGGACCAATCTGGATCCAGACCGAGCTGCGAAACCGATCTTTCCAGCGGTAATTCAGCCCGATTGGCACCAGCTGTAGTTGATCGGCACCCTGTCGAACGGCGTCCAGCGCCATCCGAGCTGCACCGCCGCGGACCATTTCCACACGCAGATGATCGTGGCTCTTGCCCTCGGGAAAAATGCCGACAGCGTCGCCCTGCAGCAGCGCCTTGATTCCCTTGTCGAGGCTCTGTTGATTGTTCTTTACCTGGCGGCGATCATCCTGGCCACGAAACGCCGGGATCATGCCGAGCGCGTCCATCAGTGGCCCCACCACGGGCGTCTTGAACAACGGAGCCTTGGCAAAAAAACGTACCGGGCGCTGCGCGGTGGTTCCCACCAGCACCGGATCGAGCAGCGAATTGGCGTGATTGGCACACAGCAAGATCGGCCCATCAACCGGAATATGCTCACGGCCACTAAACTCAATCCGCGGGTAATACAGACGGACCGCCAGCCGCCCCAGGCGGCGTACCAATCGTCCCCAAATGGAGGGTTGGTGTGGTTTCATGAGGCCACCGTTTGTGTTTCACGACCAGACCGATCGCCGCGAAAATCGTCCTCTGCCTTATCGCGAGCGGTCGAGTATACTCAATGTCCGCGAGTCCGGCGACAGACGCCGCGCGGACCTGGTCAGGGATCTGATGATGAGATGTACCTCGCCGACAACCGGACAACACGGGGCGACCACCCGCTTGTCAAGAAACGGAACCGCGTCCTGTTCACACATCGCAAATCGCGGGTTGGCGCTGCGGCCCGCGATGGCGGTCAGCGCGTTGATCCCGCTGTTAGCCGGTAGTGTCACGGCGGCCGAAGGTGCGGCAGGCGGATCCCCAACCGCTACCAAGACGGGTGGACTCACCGCGTTCGATTGGGTGCTGATCGGCCTGTATGCGATTTCCACGATCGCGCTGGGGTGGTATTTCGGGCGCCGCCAGCAGTCGCGCAAAGAGTACTTCGTCGGTAGCGGGCAGATGAACCCGTTATTGATCGGCGTATCGCTGTTCGCCACGCTGCTGAGCACGATCTCTTACTTGTCCATGCCGGGGGAAGGCGCCGGCAAAGGTCCGATCAACATGACCGCCATGCTGGCGTTGCCCCTGATCTACCTGACGGTCGGCTACGTGCTGCTGCCGGTCTATATGCGGCACAAAGTGACCAGCGCCTACGAGCTGTTGGAAGAGCGCCTGGGACTAGGGATCCGTTTGCTGGGCGCTTCGATGTTCCTGCTGTTGCGACTGGTCTGGATGTCGCTGTTGATTTATCTGGCCGCCAAGGCGGTGACCGTGATGTTAGGCATCGACTACTGGGTGCTGCACTACGGCGGAGAACAGCAACTACTGACCGGCGTCGCGCAACCTGCCGACCAACCCGTCGATTGGCTAATCCAGTTTCATCAGGGAGAAGCCTGGATTTCGTGTGTGCCCGTGATCGTCCTATTCACCGGGTTCGTGGCCTTGATTTACACGACATTGGGTGGACTGCGGGCCGTGGTGATTACCGACTTGATGCAGACCGCGTTATTGTTTGGCGGGGCGCTATTGGTCATCATTCATGTCACCTTTGACAGCGGGGGTTTCCAGTGGTTTCCGACCGAGTGGCAAGCCAACTGGGATACCCAACCGCTGTTTAGTTGGGACCCGCGGGTACGCATTACGATGGTGGGTACCATCATTACGACGTTTGTGTGGTATGTGGCCACCGCCGGTGGCGATCAGACTTCGGTGCAGCGTTTCATGGCCACCAAAGACGCCCGCGCCGCGCGGCTCGCTTTAGCAGCCCAGATGTGCGTCAGCGCCTTAGTCGGTGTCACGCTCACCATCGTCGGATTTGCGCTGCTCGGCTTTTTCCGAGCCCATCCGGAACACCTGGCGGGCCTCGATCTCAAGACAGATGCCGACGATCTGTTTCCCCTGTTCATCGCCAACCATCTGTGGGTCGGCGTTTCCGGTCTTGTCGTCGCCGCCATGTTTGCGGCAGCCATGTCGAGCATCGATTCGGGAGTCAATTCGATCACCGCCGTGGTCAGCACCGACTTCCTCGGCCGATTCGGCTGGCAACCCAAAAGCGAACGCGGCCAGTTCCGACTCTCGCAGGGATTGGCGTTCTGCGTCGGTACCAGCGTGGTCGTCGGAAGCACCTTCATGAAGTTCATCGAGGGGAATATCACCGAAGTCACCAATAAGACCGTCAATCTGTTGACCACGCCTATTTTTGCGCTGTTCTGTTTCGCCCTGTTTATTCGCTTTTCCCGTCCAATGGGTGTCTTTTTCGGCTGGTTCTGCGGCACCGCCGTCGCGGCATTCGTTGCGTTTTCCTCGAGCGGCGTGATCTGGCTGGCGGAGTGGTTTCCGCCCGCCCCCGCCTTGTTTGGTGTCGAACTGACGACGCACTTCGATTCAGAAATCGGTGAGGTAATCCTGACCGCGGTCCGCGAGATCGATCCGGAGACCGGAAAGGCAGAACTGGTCCCCAGGGCCCCGATCAGTTTCCAATGGGTGGGACTTGCCAGTCTGGCGGTGAATCTGGTTACCGGATCACTGGCCAGTCTATTGATCAACTGGCGACACCCGCTGAAGAAAAACGACCCACGCAATTCGACATCTTAGCTTGCGGCGCGTTAGGACGATTGACCGGGTGCGAAGGGGAACGCTCTGCGCCCACCGCAACATCCGGCCGTACGATCGGCGGGATTCCAGTTCGAGTCCCTTTTCCCACTGGGAGTGATGCCGTGCCAACGGATCCCGATACCCCGCAAACCCTGATCCGCCACGAAAGTGAATGCCCCTCGGAACGGAGCACCTGTGGATGGCGACATCTGCTGATCAGTCGCCAGGACCAAGGTGTCGCCGCCTGGGTGCACGCGGTCGATATCGATGGCGCCCGTGAACACTACCACCGCCAGGGCACCGAGCTGTATTACGTACTCCAAGGGGAAGGGACGGTGACCCTGGACGGTCAGGTACACCCGGTGCGAGCGGGGAGCCTGGTCCATATCCCTCCGGGTGTGGTACACGGTGCCCAGGGCCGAATGCGGGTACTGGTGGTGGGAATTCCCGACATTCATGACGATGACCTGTTCTTCCCGGTGGATCCGGGACCATCAGAATCCACCCCCGGGAACTGAACACCAATCGATTTCCCTTACCAGCAGTCGCTTTGGGGCGGCACGCGGGACCGTTCGCCGAGCAGCTGCACCGCCTTCCCGCAGGGGCGACTTGTCCGTCGCTGGGGGGTTGCCCAGCCCCAACGCCCGGCCCTGTCGCTGGATCTCTGCAGGCGATCGCTGCTACCCCCACAGAAGCGCCGCGATGCATCCCGTCGAGGGATCGTACCAATCGTCTGGGAATCGCCCGGGTTCACTACAAAGCCTCGCTGAGCGTGTTATAATCCCGTGACTCGATCGAACGATTTCAATGTCCCATCGTCCGTGCACCATCATCCGTGCACCATCATCCGTGCACCATCCGACGCACACAATCCGATGTGAAATGAGCGCCGCGATCCATCGCATCCAAAGGAGATTTCCATGACGCTACATCGTGTGTTCTTGACGTTTGCTGCCGCCATTTCACTGGCTTGCTGCCCGATCGCGATGGCCGAGGACGGTGAGGACGAAGCGGCCGCACCGGCAAAAGACGAAGCGACTGCGCTGGCGAAATACGATCGCTGGGTCACCTCGCTGGGATTCTCACCGGCCAACAATTTGCTCGTCACCGCCGGTGGCCAGAGCCTGCAGTACAGGCCCGGAGATGTCAAGATCTGGGAAGCGACCAGCGGCAAGCTGGTGGCGTCGTTCGAAGGCCACTCCAGCAACGTCTGGTCGGTGGCAATCTCCGCCGACGGAAAAACGCTGATCACCAGCGGCTACGATGGCAAGGTGATCGTCTTCGATGTCGAAAGCCAGAAGCCCACCGCGACCTTGTCCCGACACAAGGGTTGGTGTCGCAGTGTGGCCATCACCCCCGATGGCAAACACTTTGCGTCCGCGGGCGAGGATGGAACGGTGTTGATTTGGGATCTGACAGCCGAACCCAAACCGCTTGAGCAGCCGCCCGCACCCGGACCCGCAGAAGAAGCCCCCGCGCTTAACGTGGTCAAGACTATCAAAGCACACGAACAGGCGGTCTACCAGGTCGCCTTTTCTCGCGACGGCAAGGCGTTGGCCACCGCCAGCACCGACAAGACCGTCAAGCTGTGGTCCTGGCAGGAAGCCGAACCAAAAGAAACCGCCAAGCTGGAAGGTCACGGCGACGCGGTCTGGGACGTCAAGTTCTCGGCCGACGGCAGCCGCATCGCGACCGCCAGCGCGGACCGCTCGATCAAGCTCTGGGACGCCGCCGGGAAAGAACTGGCAACACTGGTGGGACACAAAGACTGGGTCAGTAATGTCGCCTTCTCGCCCGATGGCAAGACCATCGCCAGCACCAGCCACGACCGATCAACCAAGCTCTGGAATGTCGAATTGGCAATGAAGCTGTCGGCGGAAGTCAACGCAACGCTTACGAAGCTGACCGAAAATCAGACCGCTTCTCAAAAAGCCACCGATGAACTGGGGCCCGCGCAAACCGAAGCCGACCAGGCCCAGAAACGGGCCGACGCGATCACCGCGATTGTCGACTCGCGCAGGTTACCCGAAGAACTGAAGCAGGTCGAAGCCGCGCTGACGCTGGCCAAGGACAACCAAATCCTCAAAGAGGCCCGCGACGCCGCCCAGAAGGCAGCCGAAGTAGCTACTAAAGCAGCCGCTGAGAGGACGAAGGCCTTCGAGGGAGACAAAGACTTCTCCGCCAAGTTGAAGACCATCACCGAAGGACCACTGCCAGAATCGCAAAAGGAAAAACAGACCGCCGACAAAGCTGCCACCGACGGCGCAAACAAAGTCAAAAGTCTGAACGACCAGAAAACGGCGGCTGACAAAGCGATCACAGAAGCCAAAACGAAACGCGACGAGCTCTCCGAACAGCAAGCCAAGACCGTCAGTGGTTACAAAGGGAGTGTCTGGACGGTGGCGTTCTCCAACGATGGCAAGTTGTTCGCTACCGGGAGCCACAAGGATACGCTACGAGTGTTCGCCCTGGACGAAGAGTTAAAGGAACTGCACCCGTCGCCTCCGGAAGAGGAAGCGGTCGAAGAGGAAGCGGCCGAAGAGGAAGCCGAATAGGCATCCCTGCTCCAGGATCGAACAACTCAACCACGCTGGGAACCAACCGGCTTGTCTCGGCAGGCCGATTGGTCGGGCGGTGGTTGTGGTTCTGTTCGCCCACGCGCCGGATCGCTGCTCACGGCTGTGGCGACCACGGTCGGCAAGATGCTTATCGAGCGTCTTGCGAACCGACCAGGGCGGCTGAGATCGCTTGGCGGACTTCGCGTTCTGGTTCGATTGCCAGGCGCTGCTGGAGCGCCCGCTTGGCCGCCGCCTGGTCGAATTGAGCCAGCGCCCAAGCAGCCGCCCCGCGCACCAGGCTCTCTTCGTCGCGCAAACCCCGCAATAGGGCCCGCATGCCCTCTGGCGACGGGCGGTTTCCCAATACGACGGCCGCATTTCTCAGTAAACCTCGGCGCTTGGAACGCCATAACGGGGTCCGTCGAAAACGCTGGCGAAAGGCGCTCTCATCGAGATCGAACAGGCCCGCCAGCTGGAGCGGATTCTGTTGAGGTTGCGGAACCAATTCGGGTTCGTCTGCGCGCGGCACTTGGCGGTTCCAGGGACATACCTCCTGACAGATATCGCACCCGAACACCCAGTCATTCAGACTCCCGCGCAGTTCCTCCGGCTGCGGACCGCGCAGCTCGATCGTGAGATAGCTGATACAGCGGGTAGCATCCAAAACATAAGGTTCCGGAAAGGCCGCCGTGGGGCAGGCGTCCAAACAGGCGCGGCAGCTTCCGCAATAGTCCGCCTCGTACGGCAGATCGTACTCGAGCGGTTGGTCCGTTAGCAGCGCTGCCAAAAAAAACCAACTCCCCTGTTGTCGATTGAGTAACAGCGTGTGTTTTCCAACCCACCCCAATCCGGCAAGTTGCGCAAACTCGCGTTCCAACAGCGGCGCCGTGTCGACTACTCCTCTCAGGCGAGCCAGCGGAAACTGTTGCTGGTACCACTGCGCCAGTTCCTGAAGTCGACCGTGGATCAAATCGTGATAGTCAACCGCACCCCACGCGTAACACGATACGCGGCCTTCGCACGCGGCGGACGATGTCGGTTCTGCCGATCGGTAATTCATTCCCAACATCAGGATGCTGCGAACTCCCTCGAGCACCGATCGCGGGTGGGCGTACGCCTCTTTTCGGTCCACCAGGTAACGCATTTCACCCGCGTACCCGGCCCCCAGCCACTCGTGGAAGCGACTCAAGCCTCGTGGTGAAACCGCGGGACAAACACCCGTCAACTGAAAGCCGAGCTTCCGAGCCTGTCGTTTCAAGCGGTGGGTAAACTCAGCCGGTGGCATAGCAGTTGTTCGTTGCGGTTGTAATCCGCGGCCGGGCAATTACGGTGAAAGAATACCAGGGTCTCTCCAGAGCACCACCACCACAAGGATATCAACCATGAAAACCGTCTGCCGCGATGGCGTGTTGGGTATCGTCTTACTACTGGGAATGGCCGCCACGCTGCGGGCCGGAGACCCTCTCGATCACTGGTTTTCTACGGGCAGCTCGCTGTACAACCGTTCGCTCTACGGTCTGGGGAGACTCCCTCTGCCACCCTATTTCGCGCTGCACCCGCCGGTCTATTACGGAACCCGCTACGCGCGGCCGTATGGAGTGAGTCCCTTCGCCGCGCCGCCGCAGGTACAGGTTCCCTCTGATTACGCGGCCGTTGTTAACCAAAACCAAGGCCTCGGCGATCAACCGATCAACCGGCCTTCAAGCCCCGCCAAGCCGGGGAAAACGGCCCACACCGCAAGCCGGGCGCGGGTCATCCTCAATCCGTATTGTCGATCCGTTAGCGAGCCCACCGCCGACGGAGTTGAAACGCACAACCCACCGGCGGCGGTCGATGCCGCAAGCCGGGTGGGATCGTAACGGGCCACCTCCCCATGATTTCCAGAACGGGCCGCACCGCGTCCTCCGCACCTGCACCCCGTTCGACCCACGACGCCGATCTGCGGCATCCGCCGCATCAGGCCAACACGCCTTGTAGCACTCGACCGTGTACATCGGTCAAGCTCTCGTCGCGACCCTGGTGAAAATAGGTCAGTTGCTCGTGATCCAATCCCATCAGGTGCAACACCGTGGCGTGGATATCGTGTACATGCGCCTTATCCTCGACCGCCTCAAAACCAAACTCATCGGTCGCGCCGTACTGGATCCCCCCCCTCACCCCCCCGCCGGCCAACCACATCGTGAAACCGTACGGATTGTGATTCCGGCCGGGTGCGTTCTTCCCTTCGCTAAACGGCATGCGACCGAACTCGCCGCCCCAGATCACCAGCGTGGTCTCGAGCAAACCGCGCTGTTCGAGATCGGCGAGTAGCGCGCTGATCGGCAAGTCGACTTCTGCACCATGCTTGCCGTGATTTTTCTCAATGCTCTCGTGCGCGTCCCAGGTGTCCTCGAGGTGACCGCCACCCGAATAGAGTTGAATGAATCGGACCCCCCGTTCGACCAGCCGACGAGCGATCAGGCAATTCCGACCGAATTCATCGGTCGGTTGTTTTCCAACACCATAGGCTGCTAACATCTGCTGCGATTCACGGGTCAGGTCAACCGCGTCGGGAGCTTCCGACTGCATCCGAAACGCCAATTCGTACGAGCGCATGCGGGCCAACAACTCCTCGCCGCCCGGGCGTTGGCGAAGATGTTGCTGATTCAGCTTCTCTAACAAATCGAGTTGCCGGCGCTGCGCTGTGCGGTCCAGGTAGCGGGGACCGGCCAGATCCAGAATCGGATTTCCCGTCGGCCGAAACAGCGTACCCTGGAACGTCGACGGCATAAAACCACTCGACCAGTTTGGCTGTCCAGAAATAGGACCACCGCGCTTGTCGAGCATCACGACATATCCCGGCAAACTCTGGTTGAGTGTGCCCAATCCGTAAACACACCAACTCCCCAGCGAAGGTCTTCCGATAAACGTGCTGCCCGTATTCATTCCGACCAATGCAGATCCATGGGCATGACTATCCGCCTGACACGAGTTGATCACCGCCAACTTGTCCGCGTGTTTGCGGACGTTGGGAAAGTAGTCGGAGATCATTAACCCACTCTCTCCACCCGGGCGAAACCGACGCCAATTGGCGGTCAAAAATCCGACCTTGCGGCCGCCCGAGTTGATGTACTTCTTGTCATCCGGTAACGCGGTACCGGAGTACTTCTCTAGTTCGGGCTTGTAATCGAACGTGTCGACCTGGCTGGGAGCGCCGTTCATCATCAGAAAAATGCAACTCTTTACTCGAGTCGCGTGCTGCGGCGGTTTCGGCGTCAGTGGCTCGTCGCGACTGGGCGGGTCCGCGGCGCGTCCATGGCGGGCAAAAAAACCGTCCCCCGCGAGTTGGGACGCAAGTGCCAGACCGCAAAAGCCAGCACCCATTTCCCAGACAAATTCACGCCGCGTCCGTCCGCACGGAAAGAGGCGTAACTTTTCAGGTCGTCGATTGGTTCTCGTCATTTGTCTGAAACTCTGCTCAACAGTTAGTCGACAAACATGAACTCATTGGTGTTCAACAGGACGTGGCACAGCGACGCCAACGCCAATCGCTGGGGATCTTGTTGCGGCCGGTCGATCGCAATGCCGTATCGCGCTGCCAGGTAAGTCCACACCTGCTCGCGTTCTCGTGGGCGCAATGCGCGACCGTACAGCAGCACTTCGGCGATGTCCCCGTGCCAGTACTCGCCGTTGATATTTCCCTGCGTACCGATCACATAGGGCGAATTCAGGACGCGCACGGCCAGCGACTGATCCTGGCGCGCCAGCAGCCGGAAATTCTGGAACGTGACGGCCTCACGACTCCCATTCACCGCGGTTAAAACGAAGGGATCGCGGGGCTTGGTGAGCACGCCGGCCGGGTTGAAGACATCGCTAAATCGAACACGATCGGCGCCCGTGGTACCCAGAAAAAACGAAGTCGTCGAATTGCCATTGCGATTGTTCCAATTCGAAATCACCTCCCGGTGACCGGACGTCCCCAGATCGGTCACCACGGCAAACAGGCTGAAATGCTGTGATCGAACAACCTGCCCCGACACTTGCAGGAAACGTCCTTGGCCGTCAAATCGTACGGCCGGCTGCCCGTCCCACGCCGCCGGGACCAACAGCGGCCGCCGCTCGGGATCCGCTTGTGACGCGTGGTGCGCGTCGGCAGACGCCCGCCGGGGATCTGCGTCATCGCGCCAGGCGATGACGCGGCCACTCGGATCGCAGGTTACACCCCGGTCGGCTCGCAACCAGAGTTCCAGCCCGCCGCGCACCGGCGTGTCCTGGATGTCTCGCTCGACCGTCTCGCGCGTACCGGATTCCTGCTGTTTGCGGAGATGGACTAGCTGCTGCTGCAGGTGTTCGCTGGCGGCGGACGCTTCGCCGGGTGTGGGGTCGCGCCCCAGGATCAGTTGCCAAGCCCGGATAATCGCCGATTGCCTCTGGCCATCCGTTTCACGAATCAGCCGGCCCGCCATGGCCCGGGATTGCGTGTGCACAAAGTGGTTATTCAACAGGGCCAGCGCCTGCGGCGCGACAACCGTCACTTCCCGCTGCGCACAGGGTGAGATCGTGTCCGAAAAGTCAAATGTTGTCATCAAGGGAAGCAAACGCGATCGCTTGCTCATCATGTAAACGCTGCGGCGCGACCGCTGCGCGGCGGGTGAGTCAGCCCAAGCGTTCGCTTTTCGCGACAGGCCGTGCAGCGCATCGGCGCTCATCCGCGGATAGAAACTCGGCCCCGCCATCTGGACATTCAACTGACCGCTGGTAGCCAACATAGAGTCGCGCAGCGCCTCGGCGTCCAGACGACGGCGGTTTTGTCGCCACCACAGTCGATTGGCAAAGTCACGTTCTGAAAACGCGTCGTGCCGCGGGTGCACCGACGCCTGGCGATAAACGAATGACATCATGATCAGCTTATGCATCCGTTTGATCTTCCAGTCACCCTGCTGAAATTCTGCCGAGAGCCAATCGAGAAGTTTCGGGTGCGTTGGCGGATCACTCTTGAAACCTAAGTTGTTCGGCGTTCTCACAAGGGCCTGTCCAAAGTGATGTTGCCAAAGGCGGTTCACCATCACCCGAGCCGTCAACGGGTTGCGTCGATCGGTAATCCAGCCGGCAAACTGCAAACGTCGATGCGTCGTCTTACTCCCTTCCGGAGAGACCGCCAAAGGCTGATCCAATTCCGGAACGGCCGACAAGAAACCAGGATCCACGACCGGTCCCGGCCGGTGGCGATCACCGTTGATTAGCAGGTGAATCGGATCGACGTTGCGACCCTGGTCGGTCCACCCAAAAACATCAAATCCCAATTGACCCTTGTCGGGACCACCCAGATTCGCCTGCCCCGTAAATCCAGCCCAAAAGAAGCTGGCCATCCGGTAATAGTCGGTTTGCCGAATCGGATCGAACTTGTGGTCATGACAACGCGCGCATTTGACGGTCAATCCCAGGAACGCGGAACTGGTGGCATGCACCATGTCCTGCAAGCGTTCATAAAGGTAATCGGCTGGGTCGTTCGGCTCATCGTTCCAAGTACCCGCACGGAGCATTCCCGTGGCAATGACCGACTGTTCGTCGCGCCATGGCACTTCGTCTCCCGCGAGTTGTTCGGTGACAAATCGATCGTACGACAAGTCCGAATTGAAGGCATCAATCACCCAATCTCGATAACGCCAAATATTTGGCTTGAGTTGGTCGCGCTCGTACCCACAAGTCTCAGCAAACCGCACCAGGTCGAGCCAGTGCCGAGCCCAGCGTTCCCCATAGTGTTTCGATTGGAGCAGTCGATCGAGCAGTTGCTCATACGCATCCGGAGACTCGTTATGAACGAACGCGGTGACCTCTTCAGGTGCCGGTGGTAAGCCGAGCAAATCAAACGACGCGCGCCGGATCAGTGTTCGGCGGTCCGCCGGCGGCGCCGGGACAAGCTGTTCCGATTCCAACCGGGCCAACACAAATCGGTCGATCTGATTGATCACCTGTTGGGCATTCGCCACCGGGGGCGGAGGGGGTCGACGCAGCGGTTGCAGAGACCACCAATCTCGACCGGCGCGCACCGCGCTGGTCCGCTCATCCCGATCCAGAATCCGCCCTGCAGGCCAACCCGCGCCACGTTGCACCCACTTTTTTAACACCTCGATTTCGGCTTCTGGAAGGCGGCGCGACTCGCCTTTTTGGCGAGGGGGCATTTCTCCCGCAACAACGCGCTCGATCAACAAGCTCTCCGCGGCGTTGCCCGGAATCAACACACGTCCGGATTCGCCTCCTCGATGCAGCGCCGGACCGTTCGTCAGATCCAGATCGCCTTTCCGGTCGCGCGCATTGTGACACTCGAGACACCTCGCGGCGATCAACGGCGCAACGCGTGTTTCGAATTCTTTTCCCGCCTCAGTCTCTCGCGCCGTCACGAACACTCTCGACCCAAGCAACACGCATAACACAAATGCGGCGCAGGTCCAACCTGGCGCTCCGAGAACGCGCGATGGTATCTTGATGATGCTCTCGATCCTCACCAACTCTTCTCCGTCACAACACCTGAAAAACAGCAAAGGACGTCGACCCGCGGCCGACTCGCCAAAACCCGAACGCGAGTCAGCCTGTATTGTGGACGCCGAAGATCCTCACATCAATGCCGAGTGATCAACCCTGGCTGGCGCGGATCCCGCATCCGAAATGACGAGCGTTCNCGGCCCGGGTGGACAGCCGGCTTGGGCCCAGTGCGCGGTGCGGGTGGCGTTGCTCCGCTGCGGCAGTCGACCCAACTAGCAAGTCGGCACACAATCCACGGCCGCTGCCCGAGAACAGCCCAGTACNCGAGACCCCTTCGCCAACCAAGACACGGACTTACGTCTGCGACCATGGCAGCGCCACCTTTGTCGGCGCTCGTCTTGGACCGTCGCCGACGAACCGGTTTAATGGGGTCTTGTGGAGGGCGCAACCCCGTCCGGAGTCAGCCCACCGACTCGGCCTCCGGGGGCCGGGTAGACAGAGGCTGAAAGTCCTCCGGGGTCAGACAACGGGCAATCGATCGGCCGGTTTGCCGGCACCACGCGCAAGGCTCGAAACGACTGAATTTGCGGTGCCTGTTTGGCAATCTGACTCGCGACGCGGCGCCACCCAGTTCCCCTCACATAACGGCATCACGCACCATGAGCACCGTCTTTGTCACCGGCCCCACGGGTTGTATNGGCTCCGCGNCAACCCACTGGCTACTCGATCACGGCGTCGACCGCGTCGTTGGATTCAGTCGTCGGCAAGACTGGAGCCGAATCGACGAAGTCTACCGCCAACGAATGCAGTGGATCGGGGGTGACATTACCCGCTTTGACGAGTTGCGCGATGCCATCCGGGACTGTCAACCTCGGCAGATCATTCATCTGGCCGCATTCCAAACCCCCGATTGTCAAGCGCACCCGCTGGCGGGCATGGATGTCAACGTNGCGGGGACAATGAACTTGTTCCGTGCGGCCGCCGAGTGCGGTACATCGATCGAGCGGGTCGTGTTCGCCAGTTCCGCGGCCGTCTACGGTCGCCGCGCGCTCTATGAAACCGAATCGGTTCCGTCGACAGCCGCTTACCTGCCGCCCAACCTTTACGGTTACTGGAAAGTCGCGGGGGAGGGAATGGCACAGGCGTTTCACCAACAGACGGGGATTGCAACGGTCAGTTTGAGACTGGCGACAACTTANGGACCCGGCCGCGATCAGGGCCTCACTTCTGCAGCGACGACCGCCATCAAGGCCACCGCGCTGGGNAGGCCCTTTCGGATGCCCTACCAGGGACGCGAACACTACCACTACGTCCACGACGTAGCGGCCGGGTTCGGGCAAGCCGCGATCGAGCCCTTCGACGGGTATGGGGCCTTTCATCTGCGAGGCAAATCCGAAGAGGTGATCGCCTTTCTCGAACTGGTTCGCCAGACGGCAGCCGAGATGTCGATCATCGCCGACATCGGCGTGGCGACCGATGCCACGGCGATGCCCTTCGTCTGCGATCTCGATGAGAGCGCCACGCTGAGCGCGTTTCCCCAAATGCCACGNACCGATCTCCGCGACGGAATTCGCCAATCATTGGCTCGCTTTCGAGAACTGGCTGACGCGGGGCACCTGCAGGTACCCGAGCCCTGATGCCCACACGGTGCACCTCGGGAAGAAAAACTTTCGCGAACGCAGGTCCGTTGGCTCACTTGGGAGTCGATTGGATGGGATCACCGTCGGAGCGGACGGTCTCAATTCGGCAGCTGCGCTCCTCATTACACATCCCGCAGGGACTGCCTCGCCCCTCGGCCTGGGCCAGGCAATCATCGATGCGTTGCCGAATAACCTCTGCCATCAATGGATGGACACCGAGTGGCGCAGTGATCAGATAAGAGATTCCCGGATGGTGCCGCGCCGCGGCAGCGGCGAGCGCCGGGATATCCTCATACCAGTGGCGACCGGGCATCAGAAAGTAGGGGTGAATAATGACCCGTTCNGCCCCCTGGCGGACGCACCGTTCGAAAGCGGTCTCCAGCGAAGGCGCGGCGATTTCCATGTGCGCCGGTTCGACGATCCGATAATCATCTGACCGACGAAACAGGTCCACTACATCAAGCAACAACTGGTTGCTCGCCTCGCGGCGCGAACCGTGATCGATGAGTACCACACCCTGTTCGACCCGCCCGGTGCGATGTGTTTCATGCGTCATGCGCTCAACCACCTGTTCGGCAAGCTCCCGGCGCCAGCTCTGCGGAGACCGCCAATCGCTCACGGACACACCACGATCCGCCGGACTACCCGCGCGTACTGTGCTGCTTCCAGCCGCCAAGCGAGTACCCCACCTTATCGATTTTCTCANGGCACACAATCAGCGGCGAACTTTCTACCACCGCCCGGTGCTCGTGGGCGTGGTCTTGCGGACCCTCCCAGCGTTCGAAATCGCAGCATCTNCAGCGAGCGGGGCGGGGCGCAATTGTGCGGGAAAAGGCGGCCCTCGCTGCTGTGCCGGGATGGGTCGCGCAGTAGAATGAACGGCGGATAATTCGCCCCGCCTTTTCGCGCTCGCCGAGATGACCTACCGCTCACTCACTGCACTGCCTGTCTTCAACGAAGCACGCCACTTAAATTCGGTTCTCGATCAAGTCTGTCACCACAGTTCCGATGTGTTGGTGGTGGACGACGGATCGACCGATGGTACGACCCAACTTCTGGCCAAGCGGGGCGACATCCAGGTCATTTCCCATGCAGCCAATCGCGGTTATGGCGCAGCTTTGCGGACTGCCTTTCAAGCCGCGAGCGAGCAAAGTTTTGACGCGGTCATCACGATCGACTGTGACGGCCAACACGAACCACAGCGTATTCCTCAGTTCGTGAGGGCTTGTCACGACCACGACATTGTCTCCGGTAGCCGATACCTCAACCTCTTTCCGGAAGACGGGGCGCCGCCCGCCGATCGCCGCCGGGTCAATGAACAGATCACGGCCGAATTGAATCGCCGGCTCAATCTCTCGCTCACCGACGCCTTCTGCGGCTTCAAAGGCTACCGTGTCGCGGCACTTGAACAGCTGCAACTGAGCGAAGACGGATACGGGATGCCGTTGGAGCTATGGGTCCGGGCCGCTACCGCCGGACTTTCCATCAGGGAACTCGGAGTGCCTTTGATTTACCTGGACGAAACAAGGACGTTCGGCGGGCCGCTGGATGATGCCAAAACCCGATTGGCCTATTACCACGATGTGTTGCGCCGCAGCCTGGCGGAATCCACACTGAACACCTCGGACCGGCGCGCCGTGTGCCAAGAGGGCAGCGCATGAAAGCGCCGGCTGGCGAGCTGGTATACAAGCGGCTGCGAGCGCCTGCGCTGTCCGGCTCCTCGCTGTTAGACCCACCTCTCCCCACCGCGACCGAAGTGCTGCGGCGGAATGTGGAGCAATTCGCGGACGCCGAGCATGATGTTCAGGGGCGTCCGCTACGAGATTTGCGCACGGCGGCTCGATCCGACGTCTGGAAGCTGGCCCGTCAGTACACCGGGCAGTACCGGGACCTCCCCGGCGCACAACCCGCGACGGGGCTGGTCGGTCGGCCTTTGGTCGTTTCCGGACATCAACCATGGCTCTTTCACGCGGGTGTGTGGTTCAAGACTTTCGTACTCTCCAAGCTCGCCCACCGAGTAGATGGCGACGCGCTGAACCTGATTATCGACAACGATCTCTGCCCGACCCCCACCATTGCCGTTCCCAGCGGATCTCGTACGCACACGCATCTTAGGCGTGTGCCACTCGATCGACACACCTCGGGGGTGCCATTCGAACAGCGCACGATAATCGATGAAGATACTTTCTCGGCTTTTGGCCAGAGTGTCGCGGAGGCTATTTCACCACTGGTCACAAAGCCTCTCATCACTCCGCTCTGGAGAGAGGCCCAGCGTGCGGTGCAGCAGACAGCCAACCTCGGACAACGACTGGCCCAGGCGCGACACCAGTTGGAAGCGAGTTGGGATCTGAACACGCTGGAAATTCCCCTTAGCACGATTTGCCAAACCGAGTCCTTCGGCTGGTTCGCGGCTCATCTTCTGGCAAATCTCCGTCGGTTCAGCGAGATCCATAATCGCGCATTGAGCGAATACCGTCTCGTCAACCGCGTCCGCAGCAGATCTCATCCGGTTCCCGACCTGAGAACGCAAGACGACTGGTTCGAAACGCCTTTCTGGGTGTGGACCAATCAGGATCCACGACGGCGTGCGCTGCTGGCCCGCAGCACAATACCGGGCCTGGAGCTCTCAGATCATCACCACTTCCGACAAACGCTCCAACTCGACACGGACCGATGCGGAATCGACGCGGTTCACCAGTTGCAAGAACTATCCACGATCGGGGTGAAGATCCGTCCGCGCGCTCTGACAACGACAATGTTCTCGCGGTTATTCCTGGCGGATCTGTTCATCCACGGCATCGGCGGCGCCAAATACGATCAGCTAACCGATCTTCTGATCACTCGCTTTCTGAGGATTCCGCCCCCGGCGTTTCTGGCGGCCACCGCGACCGCCTGGCTACCGGTGATCGACACCAAGTCTGCCGACTCATCGCTGCGATCCATCGACCGCCAATTGAGGGACCTGCGCTTCCACGCAGAGCACTACGTAGAACCTGGTGGAGAAGCTCAACCCTGGATTGAAGAAAAGAAAAAATGGCTCCGCGTCGCGTTGCCTCGTGGACAACGAGGACCACGACATAGGGGAATCGAGAAAGCCAACGCCGCGCTACAACCATACGTGAAAACACTGCAAACGCAGTTGTTCGAGCAACGCCANCGTTCTTTGCAGCAGGCCACACAGGAACAAATCCTAGCATCGCGAGAACACGCATTTTGCCTGTTTCCCGAAACCAGCCTACGCCCGCTCCTGGGACGGCTCGCGGATCCCGACCCGTAGCGAGTTCCGGCGACCCCGGTGCGCGGCGAGCCGCGCCGAACGGCCGGTACGAAATAATCGGACAGAATTCCATCCTCCTACTGGAAGTCTGAAAAAAAGTCGGTAACCTGACTCGCATCGGAGTTGTGATGGATCGACCCGTAATTAGGAAAGGAGTCTGTGATGAACTCCGTAGGCCCGGTGGACGTACGCGCGCCGTACCCGGAAGTCGCAAAGTCGAAAGCCGCGGCGGTGTGGCGCGATTTCCAACCTCGCGCCACGCCGGCCAGTCCGGCTGACCGGACACTGATTCACGCCTTTCTGGTGAGTATTTTCCAGCAACCCTCGAGCGCTGAATTTCACGCTCAAACCGAGGATCCACTGTACGAGTGGACGGACCGATTGCTGGTCAAACGTGGTTCACAAATTGTCTCTCATTTACGGTTGACCAATCACGAAATGCAGTTTGGGGAGCTGCCACTACCCTTTGCGAGTATCCACGACCTGGCCACGCTTCCTGAATACCGTGGCCGCGGCTGCGCCAACGAACTGTTGCGCGTCGCCGACGAGCAGATGTTCGCGGGGGGAGCCCTGTTCGGAGTGCTCCACACTCACCATCCCGAGTGGTTCGCGCAACGCGGCTGGGTAGTGTTTGGTGGGCACAGCTATTCTGAAGCCGGCGCGCGGGATATTCTCTCCAAACTCAACGACCAAACGACGCGACGTCCCACCTCCTGGATAGTCGATGAATCCTCAAAACCTGCGCTCAACATTCGTTTGTGGCGCCACGTCGAAGAGGCCGCCCTACATCGTCTGTACGNGGAAAACACCGCGGGATCGTTCGGCCCACTCGTTCGCAGCGAAGCGCACTGGCGGTGGTTAATCGGTCGGCACGGTTATGATCGCATCTACGTCGCCATCGATGGTCCGGACAAATTGGAGCTCGACGAACAACTGAAACCGATCGTCGGTTACGCGGCGGTCAAAGACGGTCGGATCCTAGAATTAATGACCTCCGCGAGCTGTCCGGAGGCGGCCGCCCAACTATTGGGCCGCGCCTGCGGCGACGCGATCGAAGGGGATCACCACCCGGTCCGATTAGACGCTCCGCGCGATCATTCGCTACACCGACTTCTGGCCGAAGCGGGTGGTCAATTCCACGGAGGTCTTTCGGCGCAGGGCATGGTCTGGATGGTCAAACTGCTGGATCCGATCGGACTGCTGAGACGACTAGGCCCCCTGTTCCACCGACGGGCTAAACAGGCCCAGATGTCCCTGCCGTCTGAGTTGGGAATCCAATTCGACAACGAGAAACTGCGTATCGTGCTCAGCCGGCGTACCACACGCATCGATTCCGGTAAGCTCGGCCGCAGCTATTTATGCATGCGGCGCAAACAACTGGCGCAATTACTGCTGGGGCATCTCGATGTTTCCGAGGCAATCGCACCCGAACGTCTGACCGCATCGACCCGCGTCGCNTTCGAAAACGCGCAACGGCTGTTTCCCCGCACTGCGCAGTGGTTTCCACCTCTGGACGGACTTCCCTGTTAGCCATGGGTCCCTTGGCCATTCCGGGGTGGTGTCGTTAGAATCCAGCACGGTCCACGGGTGTCGGTTACCCTGAGTACCTGCGGGTGCGGCTCGACGGTCGCTCGGTCCCGATGCACTCACCGAAAAACGATCCACGCGATCTCGGTGGCGCCGACGGATACGATCCGCGCCGTTCTCGCACCATTTAGGACAATCACGCGGACGGGAGAGCGTCCTCTCCCCCCCGCGCTAGCAACACTGCCATCGACATGCCACCGACCAGCGGCCATTTGATTCGCAATTTCTGTATCATCGCCCATATCGACCATGGCAAGAGCACTCTGGCCGATCGTTTACTCGAGTACACGGGCACCGTTTCTCAGCGTGAGATGAAGGAGCAGTTGCTCGACGACATGGAATTGGAACGGGCCCGCGGAATTACCATCAAGGCCCGCGCCGTGGTGATGTACTATCCGCGCAACGGCCAAACCTACGAGCTCAACCTGATCGATACCCCTGGACACGTCGACTTTCATTACGAAGTTTCGCGCTCGTTGAGCTGTTGCGAAGGAGCCATGCTGCTCGTCGATGCCTTTCAAGGGGTCCAGGCGCAAACGGTAGCCAACGCGTACGCCTCCATGGAGCATGACCTGACCGTCGTGCCTGTGATCAATAAAATCGACGCGGTCAATGCACAACCAGACATCGTGAGCAAGGAGATGGAGCAGTCGTTGGGGTTTGATCCCGCGGAGATTCTTCTCGTCAGCGCGAAGACCGGGGCCGGGATCGAAGAGTTGCTCGATGCCGCGATCGATACGGTGCCGCCCCCGCAGGGTGACCCGGACGCGCCGCTACAAGCCATGGTTTTCGACTCGCACTACGACGAGTTTCGCGGCGCCATTACGTACGTTCGTATCATGAACGGTCAAATCCATAAAGGCCAGAAGATCCGCTTGCTCCTCGGAGAGACGACCCATGAGGTCCTGGAATTGGGACAGTTCGCACCGACCAAGCGACCGTGTGACCTACTCCATGCGGGGCAAGTTGGCTATCTGATCTGCAATATCAAGTCGATGGACCAAGTCCACATTGGCGACACCGTCGCCGACCCTCGCCGCCTGGCTGCCCCTCTGCCGGGATACCAGGAACCGCAACGGATGGTGTACTGCGGACTCTACCCTTCGGACGGACAGGATTTTGCGCAGCTGCGCGAAGCTCTGGAAAAATTGTCGATCAACGATCCCAGTTTTGAATTCGAACCGGAGACGAGCGACGCGCTCGGTTTCGGGTTTCGCTGTGGGTTTCTCGGATTGCTCCACATGGAAATCGTGCAACAGCGACTGGAACAAGAGTCGAATATCGATCTGATCCAGACGGCACCCAACGTCACCTATGAGATTCTTACGCAGCGGGGAGAAACACTACAAATCAACCGACCGCAGGAAGTTCCCGATTCCGGCGACATCATGGAGTTTCGCCAACCGATCGTACGGGTCCGTGTGATCCTGCCCGCCGATTACATCGGGCCGGTGATGAAGCTCTGTCAGGATCGGCAAGGCATCCAGCAGGACACCGAGTACCTCTCGCCGACGCGCGCAATCCTGACCTACGATCTGCCGCTGGCCGAAGTGATCTACGATCTGCACGACAAGCTGAAAAGCGCCACTCGCGGTTACGGCACGATGGACTATGACCTGGTCGGCTATTTTCCCGCGGATCTGGCGCGGGTCGATGTGCTGGTCAACGGGACTCGCGTCGACGCGCTGAGCATCATCTGTGCCAAATCGGACGCCGACCGCCGCGGTCGATCGATCGTCAAAAAGTTGAAGAGTGAACTCGATCGGCACATGTTCGAAATCGCGGTCCAAGCGGCGATTGGATCACGCGTCATCGCGCGCGAAACCGTTCCCGCGCTACGCAAGAACGTCACTGCCAAGTGTTACGGAGGTGACATTACCCGCAAACGAAAACTGTGGGCCAAACAGCGGGAAGGAAAAAAACGTATGAAATCGATCGGCCGCGTAGACATCCCGCAAAAAGCGTTTATGGCCGTTCTCGAGACGGGCGGCGGCGCGTCGTAGGGATAACGCGCCGGGCGTAATCCTCGTGATTTCTCACAATTCACGCGACCCGACGCTACCCGCTCCGCTTTGGCGTTATAGAATTACAGCCGTCGGATGCAACGGTTCACGAACGAGGAATCGAAAATAATAATCGGACGCATCGAATCAGGTACCGGTCGACTGATAACCCAGGAGAATTCATCGTGGAAAAATGGCCAATTGGTGTATTCACCAGTGTCGACGCAGGATTAGGTGTCAAGCTTGAAGTCGCGCACGAACTGGGCGTTCCTACGATCCAAATGCACGCCCCTGCCCAATCGACGCGCACCCAGGCAAACGCCGACCAGTTCCTCAAACGCATTGATGATCTGGGAATCGCTCTGACCGCAGTATTCGGCGGTTTTGAGGGCGAAAGCTACGCCGACATTCCCACCGTTGTGAAAACGGTCGGCCTGGTGCCGCCCGATACCCGCGCCGCGCGGTGTCGCGAGATGAAGGAGATCGCTGACTTTGCCCAACTTCTGGGCTGCAATGTCGTCGCCCTCCACCTGGGATTTATCCCACACGACGCGGGTGACCCGCTCTACGGTGAAGTCCTCGATGTGACCCGAGACGTACTGGACCACTGCAAACAAAACGGGCAAGACCTGCACCTAGAAACCGGCCAGGAGTCGGCCGACGGCCTGCTGCAGTTCATCCACGATGTCGAGCGGGACAATCTGTTCGTCAACTTCGACCCGGCCAACATGGTGCTTTACGGAACGGGAGAACCGATCGAAGCGCTACAGAAGATCGGCGCCCTGGTGCATAGCGTCCATTGCAAAGACGGGACGTGGTCTGACAAACCAGGAGAAACGTGGGGAAGCGAGGTGCCCCTCGGTGCCGGCGCTGTGGGGATGGAAAACTACCTGCGAACCCTGGACGCGATTGGCTATACGGGACCCTTGACGATCGAGCGCGAAATCGCCGAAGAACCCGAGCGGCAAAAAGCCGACATCGGCCAGGCGGTCGGGCTGTTGCGTGAGCTGAAAATCAAAATCGGCTGAGCGCGCTAGAAGCGATCGCGTAGCGTTTCCTGAAACCCGCGCAAGAAAACGACCGGCTCGACAATCGAGCCGGTCGTCGCACGGTTCACAATTCCCACCGCAGCGTCCCCGTTCGGGTTCAGCCCGCGCGGTCACGCTTCCGCTCAGGTTGAGGCCTGGTCCTTCTTCTTCTTTTTCTTCTTTTTCTTCTTTTTGGCCCGCTTCAGTCCGGCCTTTTCGATCTGCTCAGCCGTCAAGATCTCCATGACACCACGGCGATAGTCGCGCTGTAATTTCCGAATTTCGACCTGCGCGGCCTGCTGTTCAGGAGTCAGCGAAATCGCGGCCGCGACCGCTGCCCGCAAAGCCTTTCCCTTCTTGCCCTCGGCCTTCGCTTTTTGCTGTGCCTCAGACCTTCCCTTTCGCTGCGCTTTGGAAAGTTTCCCGTTCTTGCGAGCTTCCGTCAGCTTGGGCCCAAACGATGTTCTGAGTTCCTTCAACTTGGCCTTCTGAGGGTCACTCAATTCAAGCGATGCCAGTCGCTTGTCCAACCGTGGTACTACACGAACCGCGCGGTTGCGGTTTTTTTTCTTTTTTTTCTTCTTCTCAGCTTCAGCGGTGATGGCCGGAGCGGCAACCAAAGCGATTACCCCCATCATGGCCAGAACGGTCACAACACGTTTCATCAAAGCGCCTCCTAAGAAAAGAACTACCGAAGAGATGGTTCGTCGGCCGCGCACGGGCCACGTCGCTATCCCACTAGCCAAACAACGGTTCGATCACGGTACCATTTCGTACAATCGAAATCGGACGTCCCGTATTCGAATGGTATTCACGGGTGTGGTCAATTCCCAGGTTGTGATAGAACGTGGCCGCCACGTCGTCGGGTGAGAACCCCTCTCCCTGCGGACCGGCGGCCTTCTCATCACTTTGTCCGACCACTTGCCCACCGCGGATACTTCCACCGGCGAGCAACATGAACATGCAGCGCGGATAGTGGTCGCGTCCACCCTCTGCGCTTTTTTGGTTGATCTTAGGAGTTCTGCCGAATTCTCCCGTCACAAACACCGCGGTCGATTCCAACAACCCCTTCTGGGAAAGTCCCCCCAATAGCGCCGCCAAACCCGTGTCCAGCGGCGGTAACAGCTTCTCTTTGAGGCGGGTGAAATTGTCCTGGTGGGTATCCCAACCACCCAGTGTGACGGTGACAAACCGGACCCCCGACTCGACCAGGCGGGCGGCCAATAGGCAGCTGGTACCAAAAGGCGATTCACCAAACGGGCGCGCAAATGCGGGTGACTCTCTGTCGATATTGAATGCATCCCGTGATCGACGGGATGTGATGATCGCGTGCGCCTGCCTACTAAAGCGGTCCAATCCATTCAGCAACTGGCTGTTGCCTTCCAGCCGGTCAAATGCCGTATCCAAATCGCTCAGCAGCTTGCCCCGTTTCTCGACCTCGCCAACCGTCAAACCGTTGCCCAACGAGATTCCCCGGACACCGAATCGTTGGCCGGCTTTCGGCGTATTGCCGGTGCTGAACGGCGCGTACTGGACTCCCAGAAATCCCGGGCGTTGGTTCGTATTCGGAATCGCCACAAACGGCGGCAAATCGATCGGTGCAGGCAGCTCTTTGGTCACCACCGAACCGTATCCAGGGTATTCGAGCGCCGGGAGCGGTCGCGAACCCGTGTTGATATATTCCTGACCCAAGCGATGCGCTGCCAAGGTGTGCGTCACGCCACGAACAATGGCAAACTTGTCCGTGCAGCTGGCCAACTTCGGCAAATGCTCACTGATCTGAATTCCCGTGACGTTGGTCGGGACCGCTTGAAAGCTACCGCGAAATTCCGACGGCGCCTGTGGTTTGAGATCAAACGTCTCTAGGTGGGATGGTCCCCCTTGAAGATTGATGAATATCGCCGACTGCGCCTTAGCCGCGGACAGTTCTCCCGCCTCGACCCAGCGAAGATAATTGGCCAGGCTTAATCCGGTAGCGCCAACCGCTCCCACTTTGAGAACATCGCGCCGCTTGACTCCATCGCACGTCAGATGGATCGGCATCGATCGATTCCTTTTCCTGTCTGAGTAGGCGGCCCCAAACGGCCTGGTCAACAACCTCCGCGACCACCCCATCTAAGCGACGCGCCACTTCACGTACTAACAACACCAGCCCCGTGATCGTGGGCCGCTAGTGATTGACAATAAACTCCTTAGTGTTCAACAGCGCCCAGAGAACACCACGAACACCATTGAGGGTATCTTCCGACTCGCGGATGTAGGTCTGGCAGCGGGCCAATTCCTCATCCGTCGGATGACGGCTAAGGGTGCGCAGATAGGCAGCGTTTACAACCGCGAGCGCGTCAATTTCTTTTTTGATCCCGGGCCCGCTCCGGTCCCCAGCAGCAGCTGCGTTCAATCGCCGCATCTGGGTCCGCAGCGCCGTCAGGCGCCGCTGCGCCTGAGCGAGTTGCTCCTCCTGGCCGTCCTGTTTCTGTTGTTTGATCTGCTTTTGCAGTTTGCGAATCTGTCTCGACAGCCCCCGTCTCTGTTTCGTTTCGGACTGCGAAAAACGCGGCGTCGGTCGCTTCAATTGATGCGTTTGCGCCATCTGGTCGAGCCAACCCTCCTCCCGACGGTCGATCATCTCCAGAACTTCCCGATCATTCTGCAGAAAAACCGTCTGCAACAAGCTGGGTTCATTGGCTCGGTCACAATCACAATTGCTTTCACGCACCGACCGGCCGAAGACCCGCAAAGCGAAACTGGCTGAATTCCGGTTGGCGTAACGGCCACTGGCTGCTGCCAGAGCGATCGCGCGACCTTCCAGATCGTCCTTCATCGAGTCAGCCGCGCCATCGGCGGCAGTCGCCATGACCAATGCATCATATGCTACTTCGGCCGGCAAACGCCTCAAGATAGCCCGGCTGAAGTTGCGTTCATCCCGCGCGTTAGTTTCATTCGGTTGCCAGCTACGCTGATACGTCTGGCTATTGAGAATCGCGCGGTGCAGCCACTTCATGTCAAAGCCATTGTCGTGGAATCCCTGGGCCAGGGCATCGAGCAGCGCCTGATTGCTGGGCGGATTGGCGCGACTCATGTCATCCGGCGGGTCGACGATCCCGACGCTAAAGTAACTCGCCCAGACACGGTTGACGAACGCCCTGGCAAAGTACCGGTTGTCCGAACTGCGAAGCCATTCCATCAGGGGCACCCGTAAATCGGTGTGAGAATTCGAGTCGAGTTGTTCTCCACCGAGAATGCGAGCGACAACCGGCGACGCTTTTCTCTTCCGCCTACCCTTGCCCCGGCGCCCTCTACCAGCCCGCGGATTCACGAAGACCTCGGGAAACGGAATCGTCTTGCCTGCGACCAGCTGATTGGCCAGTTCTTTGCGCAGCTTACCGCCGCGCAGGCTTTGATCGATCTGCAGCTCCTTCATGATCTGTTCCAGATCCTCTTTGATCTGCGGCCTCTGACGGGCGATCTGAGTCAGATTGTTGACGTTACTAGAAGTGGGCTGGCGAAAAATCGCGGTAAACTGCTGAAAATCCTGCTTCGACCATTCGTCGAATGGATGTTTGTGGCATTGGGCGCATTGAATGCGAATACCTAAGAACGCGTAGGCAAAATTGATCGCGCGCGGTTCGGGAGTACGAAAATCGCGACGCGACCAGTAGAACGGCATCGAGTCCAATGCGGCCATCGACTTTCCATCCTCACCCCGCAGCGCAGCGCTCATTTCTTCACAAAATTCTCGGTAGCTCTGACCGTCGCGGCGACTGGTGGCTGTCACCAAACCGGCGACTAACTCATCGTAGGGCGCGTTGTCAGCCACGCGCTTGAAAATCCAATCGAACCAAACCTGACTGGCGACGTTCTGTTTGCCTTTCATGTTGGGCAGCACATTGTTGAGTTGCTGGTCGTTGTTGCCCGTAAAATCGCACAGTTGGGTCGTCCACCAAGCCGCGTAAGCGGGTCGTTCCAATAGAGTATCAACCTTGCGCGAGCGTTTGTCAGAGGACGGATCCGCCAGAAACGACTCGACTTCCTTCACCGTCGGCAAGGTACCGGTGACGTCCAAGTGGACACGGCGGAGGAACTCGGCGTCGGTAGAGATCTCCGACGGGACGATACCTAGCTTCCTGAGTTTCGCCACCACGAGTTCGTCAATCGGCGTGGCAGTCGCGACCGTGGGATAGCGGTCTCCCACTCGCTCGCTCACCGGGCGGATCACGGGGACCGGAACCACCCCATTGTCGTAGAAAACGACAACGTGCGTGTCACCCGATCCGGCGGCCTGAACTCGACCCTCACCGTCGACCGTAGCGATCGAGTCGTCGTTGGTCTTGAAACGACAAAGGGGTGTCACGTCCTCGCGCGTGCCATCCTCCCAAACGGCAACCGCGCGCAGCTGCGTCTGTTCGTCGGACCCCGAAAACAAGATCTCGCTCGGTGTCACCTCCAAGGCGCGCAGCCGATCCACTGTTTTCGGAACATACTCCGCGCCACTTTCGATCCAACGGCGCAGCAGGTGAAACTGCCAGCTGTCCCTTTCAAACCGCTTTCCACCTTCGTGGTCCTCAGTGCTCGTCGGCTTATTCAGGATCAGGCTGTCGCCAGCGACCCGGACGTCCACACGCGGACTCTCTTCGTTCAATAGCGCGGCGTGATCGGCTTTGAAATCATACCCAAACAGCGATAGGCGAAACCCGCCGCGGCCTTGAAACGAGCCGTGGCACGCACGGCCGTTACAACCGAGACGTCCAAACAACGGAACCACGTGTCGCCGAAAATCGGGAACCTGGTCGACCGTCGCCGACTGAAAACGAGTCCTGACCGATTCTTGCGCCGCAGCGGCATCGTCGGCAAAGGCACCTGGTGTGACACCCCAACCACTGAGCAGATAAAGGGATGCAAGCATCCACCCGCGCGTCACAAGCATGCTCTCTCTCCATCGTCGCAGCGATCGCAAACCACCGCTTCCCACCCGGTGGCACCAACCCGCTCGACATCCAAACGCCGTGTGCAAACCGCGGGTTAGCAGACGCTACTCCCGTCTCGATGCGTACAACACAAGACAAACAATAAGCACAGGAATAGAAGACCAGGAACGAAAGTCCACAGCGGTTGGCGCTGCCACCCCCAACGGATTGTAGTTGGTTAACCCTATCGGCTACCAGAAGTTTCGTCCGCCGCTGCCGAACTTTTCAGCCGCCGCACACCAATCGCAGGGGCCATGGCGTTACACGCGGCGTGGGCATACTGGCCCACCCTCCATAACCTTTAACATATCGGCAACTTACTGATGAAACCGGAAATGCGATCAACTGGTGTTTCTATTATAATCTCGGCTCACGCGCGCGGATGCTGCTGCGGTTTTCCCACTGGAGGTCAGGTTGATCGGTCCCGTCTTCACGCGAGAACTGGTAACCACACCCCGTCGGTTCCAGCACTTTCTCGTCTNTCGCATGATCTACGTCGGCGTGTTGCTGCTGCTGATGTGCACCGCCTGGTTGGTCATGATCGGGACGCAGGAACTCCGCAATTTGGGCGATATGGCGAGATTCGGCCAGGTCTTGTTCCGGGTGCTCTGCCCGCTGCAGCTGGGCCTGGTTGTCTTCTTGGCAACTCTTGGCGCGGTCAGTGGGGTGGCCCAGGAAAAAGACCGGCGAACCTTGATCCTTCTGTTGATGTCGCGGTTGAGCAATAGCGAGTTGGTGTTGGGCAAGTTGCTGGCGAGCCTGTTAAACGTACTGGTAATGCTCGCCTCCGGCCTGCCTGTGTTCNTGTTAATAACACTTTTTGGTGGCGTTTCTCTGGGCCAAGTCGGCATCGTTTTCGCGGTCACGCTCGCCACGGTACTGGTCGCTGGCAGTATCGGTTCGACGATCGCGCTGTGGAGGGAAAAGACCTTTCAGGCGCTGGCCATCGCGACTCTGATCTTGCTACTCTGGGTAGGTTTGGGAGAGGTTCTGGTCGTCGCCGGCGTGGGTGGACCGCTGGACAGTGGGTGGTCCAGCCGCCGCCTGGCCTCAGGAATCAGTCCGTTGCGCGCGATTCTGGATGCCAGCGCAGGATCGACCGAGAGTACCGGAGTCTACCTGGCGCTGGCGCTGATCGCGACGCTGGGCCTGAACGGACTGTCCATCCTGCGCGTGCGCCGCTGGAACCCTTCCCGAGAAATCCACCTGCGGCAAAAGGAAACCGGTGAAACTGCCGGCATGGGGGACGGCGATTCTCGGTCTCAAAGTAATCTCGGGTCCGCGGTTTCTCACGACGAAACGGCTCGTGCTGGACACGTCGACGCCGTGAGCCGGGACGACCCACACGCGCGAATCTCGCGGCGAGTCTGGAACAACCCAATCCTCTGGCGGGAAATGCGAACCCGAGCCTATGGGCGCAAGATCCTCGTAATCAAGTGCGTCTACCTGGCGCTGGGCGTGGCCACGATGCTGGGCCTGCAAGAGAATATCTCAAACACCACCGCTTCGTCGGAGGATTCGATCGTCCCGGCGGCCGCCCAACCGCTGGCGCCTTTTTTTCTGGTCAGCCTGGTGTTAATCAACTCGCTGGGCGTTACATCGGTGACCAACGAAAGAGACGGCCAAGCACTCGATTTGCTGTTGGCAAGCGATCTATCGTCCCGCGAGTTTGTTTTCGGCAAACTCGGAGGTGTGCTTTGGGTGACCCGGGAAATGGTCCTCCTCCCGCTCCTGCTGACCGGATACCTGTGGTGGAATGGAGGACTGGGTCAAGGATGGAAGGGGGGCGAAAACCTGATATTTGTCTTGTTTGGATTAGTGCTGTTGGTGCTGTTTGTCGCCACGCTGGGCATTCACTGCGGAATGATTTATGCGAACTCACGCAGGGCCATCGGAATGAGCCTAGGAACCGTATTTTTCCTGTTTCTGGGTGTCACCACCTGCATCGTCATCATGGTCTCCTTCAGCGGATCGTTTCAAACACAGTTGCCACCGTTTCTCGCCATGGTCGTGGGAGGGGGAGTGGGACTGTACGTAGCGCTCGGAGCGCGCAACGCCTCCAACGCCATTCTGTGGTCATCGATGATGCTCCCGTTCGCGACATTTTTCGCCATCACGAGTTTTGTCCTGGGAGACCGAGAACTGACGATTATCTTGGTAATTACGGTCGCCTACGGATTTTCCACGCTGGCGATGCTCGTTCCCGCTGTGTTTGAGTTTGACATCGCCATGGGGCGCACCCGGGGGGCCGGCGAAGACTAATCCCGGGCAACTTCGCGATGCTTGGAACGGGGGTCGATTCCCTTGTTTTGCCTTCCAAGATGAAGTACGATCAAGGTGTCAGTTGCCGATCTAGAAGAGGCGCACGCGACCACCTTTCTGCGAGGAACGAGCCAGATGTCGATTACCGTTACCGAAAAAGCGGCCGGCGAAGTACAACGTGTTTGGGAAGATCAAAAATTCGACGAAACGATGTTTCTCCGGATCGGCATCGCCGCGGGTGGCTGTAGCGGTTTTAGCTACTCACTCAAGCCCGACAATCAATTTGATGACAAGTCCGACAGCAAAATTGAATGTCACGGGGTGAGCGTGGTTGTCGACAAGAAGAGCGCTCTGTACTTGGACGGAACGACGCTCGACTGGCACGAAGGACTCGACCGACGCGGGTTTACGTTCGACAATCCCAATGTTGTCAAGACCTGTGGGTGTGGTTCATCGTTCCAGGCCTGACAGCCTTTCCCACTAGCGAATCCACTGAGCGAACACCTTTTGTAGGGGTTCGCTTTTTTTGTGGAATTTGCTTCCGTCACGGTGTGAAACGGACCTCCCACCGTTACACTCAGGGCCGAGTTTGGAAGTGTTGACGGCCGGTGTGTGGCACACGCCACCGAGCGCCGGCGGCCGAGAGGGCTCGCCGCATTGCGAGTCTACCCGCATCGTTTTCCCATCTCTCCCCCCCGTTCCAACGAGGAGTGGTCATGAAAATTGCAGTCCCAGCGACCCAGCTGCTGGTTTCGTTGCTCCTGGTTTTTCCGTATGTCTTGAGCGCGGAGGATTGGCCACAATTTCGCGGGCCGAATTGCAGCGGCATTTCCACGGCGTCGGACGCGCTGCCCGTGAAGTTCTCAGCCACCGAAAAGGTGAGGTGGACCGCCGACCTGGGAGACGGAATCGGTTGCCCCGTTGTGGCGGATGGCCGCATCTTTGTTTCCGCCGTGGTCGAGAACCGAAAGATCGGTTTGTATTGTTTCGACAGCGCTTCAGGGCGCCGACTCTGGGAGCGCACTTGGGATACGGGATTGCTGCTCGAGGTGCACGAAACCAACAGCCACGCATCGACAACTCCGGCCGCCGATGCCGACCGAGTCTATTTCTATTCTAGCACCCTGGGGATGCTCGCCCTCGACGCCCGCAGTGGCGCCGATGTTTGGCGCCAGAAGCTTCCGGTTCCGTACTTTGTTTTCAAATGGGGAGCCGGAATATCCCCCGTATTATATGGGGACAAATTGCTATTCGTTCAGGACGATGACATCTACCCGGCGCTCTACGCCTTCGACAAGAGCACGGGCAAGATCCTCTGGAAGGATGATCGCAGCGATATGGCGGTCAACTACTCGCATCCTGTAATTTGTGAAACGGCAGCCGGTCCAGAATTAGTCGTCGCCGGCACCGGCAAACTGATTGGATACAACCTCCAGACGGGTCGCCGTCAATGGCATGCCCGTACATTGCTTCGTAATATCAAGACAACGCCTGCGGTCCAGGACGGGGTCGTCTACATCTCGTTGGAAAGTGGCGGAATCGCCAACCAGTGGCTCGCCACTGCCGATCGTTCCGACACCGGAAACAGCGACGGCAAGTTGAGCAAAGAGGAGATGCAGGCCTTTGTCGGTGAAATCAAGATTCCACCCGCGTTCTTTAAGAAGACCTTCGATCGGGGTGACGCCAACAAAGACGGCCTGTTAGAAGGCAGCGAACTGGACCGGGCATTCTTGCCCGCAGACAATTTCGCGGGGGCTGCTTTCAACGACGTGAACCCCTCGCAACGGTTCATCCAGGCCGTGCGTGGAGGGGGCAAAGGAGACGTCACACAATCCCACGTGTTGTGGAACATCGCCGACCGGACCCCGGACCACATCGTTTCGCCATTGGTTCTCGAGAACCGAATGTTTGTCGTCAAAGGCGGTGGGATCTCGAGTTGCTTCAATACGGCTGATGGGGAACCTTTCTGGCATCTCCGCCGGATTCAAAATATCGGTGAATATTTCGCCTCACCCATTTGCGGCGACGGAAAGATCTACGTCGCCGGCGAAAACGGGACGGTGATTGTGCTCGCTGCAGAAGAGCAACTCAAGGTGCTGGCCAAGAATCGTCTCGACGACAGTATCGTCGCCACACCAGCCATTGCGGACGGGCGACTGTTGGTGCGCACACGGACCAAGCTAATCTGCTTTGGTGAGAAATAGTGCCCATCGGGCGTGGCCAAGATCGACGTCGCGGGGCGACCTTGGAAGTCGGTCCGCCAGCGTGCTGACGACGTTTGGCGTTTCCGTCGACGGGTTCGTCCAGTGCAGGTGGTCTCGACAAGCGCTCTGTTGACTCGACGGGAATCCCGATGGAGAGGGTGCCGCCAGCGCCAGATGGGCCGCTGCGCTTCCCTGGGTCGACTCCCTGCACTGGGCCGACTCCCGACGCGCTGACTTGTTCTCTCCGGTGACCTGCGTGCGATTTGCTGCGCCGCCGTACGGCTGACCCGCTGCATCAAAAGCCATCAAACCCATCTCATTTGTAGACGTAAACCATTTATTATTAAGGGTTTATCGATTTGACTTGAGGATGCACAGCGCTAGGATGAAATAGTTGTTTCAGGGGGTATTGATATACCCTTACCTACTATTTCTAGGAGGTTCTGATGAGGAGATCAGTCAATCGGTTGCACGGACTGTGGCTGGCATCGGTGGTCGGCTTGACGCTTTTCAACCCTGCCGCTGGGGGCACCCAGGTCAACGCGGACAATCAGCAAAAACCGCCCCTTTCCAAACCGACCGCGAAGGTCACCAAGCCGGTACGTCAACGTCTGCCCGCTTATTTTTCCAAGGTTGTCAACGCGCGCCAGCGTCAACAAATCTACTCGATTCAGGCGTCCTACCGTGCGCGAATCGCGCAGTTACAAGAGCAATTGGCCCAACTGCTGCGTCAGCGGGACCGGGAGGTCGATCTGGTGCTGACCCCCGACCAATTACAACAGGTTCGCGAGCAACGGGCGGCGGCGGCGGCTCGTCGCAAAAACCGCAGGGCGTCCCAGGTGTCCCCCAAAAAGAGTGAGAAAAAGGGACCTACCGACGGACAGCCTTGACCGGTCAGCGCCCAGCCAATCATCCACCCGGAGCGCCCGATCGAGGGGCAAGGAAGACGCACGGAGGCGTCTTTTTCTTATTCCCAACCTGTTGTTCGGCGCGGCGCACCCGCCGGCGAGTCACAGCAGCACTGGCGCGGCTGACGCGCGCTCACGATGTGCGAGGTCTTCCCCGACTCCGGCCAGTTTTCTTTTCGCCTTGCGGCGATTTGGCGCGCGATTCCAGATTGGCATTCACCACCAGGCCAACGGCTTCTTCCCAGCTGGGAATCTTCCGGTGTTTTTGTTGACGGCCCTCGTCCGACTCGGCGTCGTCGCTGTCTGTCAGAGACTCGGATCCAGCATCCACGGTCTCCGTTTCCGGTGTCGTACGCTCGCTCGTTTCACGACGCTCTTCGCGATCACGGTTTGGACTTGCGGTTCGACGCGACCGACGGCGGCGGCGCGGTTCTCGTGCGGGCTCCCCCTCTTGTCCGGAACCCTCAGCATCCGGCTCACTCTTGGTCGATTCATCGTCCGATCCAGATTGGTCGGAACTGGATCGTTTTCGCGAGCCACCTCTGCTACCCCGGCGACGGCGACGCTCCGGTGCCTTCGATTCAGGGCGTTCCTGTGTTGGGCGGTCAGCCGTGGAATCCACAGTCGTCATCTGCACACCTTCGACGGGGCGCGGTTCCTCAAACCCAGCTTCTGGATCCGCAACTTCGGACGGCGCCGCGTCGCGCGTTTCGACTGTATCCGAAGCCACGCTTGCCCCCAGATCAGAGGTTGCAGCGGTAGGCTCCGTCTGTGGAACAACCCCCAATTCCGAGGCCAATCCAGACCAGTTGCTGCGGGTCGTCGATCGTGGTGCCGAGTCGGTGCGCGGTTTTGTTTTGCGCGGTGTGGGGACGTCCGGTGGCTGGACAGCTGGAACCGATGCCTGGCCCGCTGGCGGAACTTGCGGGTCGGTGGCGACAACTCCCAGCTCATCGGCCAGACCCGACCAGTCACTCCGAGGCGCCTCATCCGAGACCGAGGGAGTCACGTCGGTCACGGGCGCGGGGTCATGGACGCTCGCCGCAGACTCGACGGGCGCCATATCGGCTGGCTCGGTAGGTTCGGAGGCCACGTCGTTCTCCGGCGGCGCAGCCGCTTCATGGCGAGACGGTTCCGGTGCCGGGGCAGCACCCAATTCACTTCCCAACGAACTCCAATGAGTCTCTCTCTCCCGATCAGTCATGCTCCCGACTTCCCTCGCTTGATACGAACCCGCAACATTGGTTCCAAGGGACCTACTATACCTGTCGAACAGAACTCCTGAAAGGAGAGCGAATCTCTCCTGAGAACCCCCCGGCGGCGGCCGCTTGGCAAAAAGTGTCAGTCTGGTCGGGTCGATAGGTTCGCAACGGCTCAGTTACACTCGCCCGCGCGCTCCGCGGAGCAGAATCCGACCTCGCGATGGCGTCCGTCACAAAAGGGCCTTTGCACCGACCGACCACAACGACAGAGGGCGACCGTCGACTTGGGCCCCGGAGCGCAAAACTGGTTTCCTTCGGCATCGAAGATCGGAATGTCGCCCTCGATCACGAGCGGCCCATGGTCACGAACGCGAATGTGAGGTGGTGGCATTGGTGATCCTCTTCCACAGGACGGGCGGGGTGATAAGCGAACAGCGCGGCCCAAGCAACTCAGTCGTTTTCGGGCACCGGCGGATCGAGAATCAACAAGACGCGCAGCCGTCGGGGTCCGGAATCAGCTGGTCGCGGGGACGCATCCGGCTGCTGTTGTCGTCCGCCTTCGCGCAACCGTTCAGAGGCGACAGCGGCGTCTTCGCTCGCTCCCGCGGGCGCTGGCTTTGCCGTTCGCGAAGACCGTGCGATCCTCTCGGTACCGGTAGCGGACCGCGATCGATTGGTCGACGAAATCCGCTGGGCTGGGCGCGCCGGGCTCTCTTTCTTCGGCGCGTTTTTGGCGAGTTCGTATTCAACCCGCACCGAACCCTGCGCAGCCAATTCAAGTAACGCCGCATTCAGCTGTTCAAGCGTCGCTTCCACGACGTACGACGTTTCACCACCCACATCCGCGGCGCGTGACGAGAGCACCTTGTCTTCCGCGACCGACGATCGGTCTTCGTCTTCCGCGACCGACGATCGGTCTTCCGCGACCGGCGATCGGCGAACGTCATTCGACCGGGCCTTTCCCAGGGAATCGATACGGATCTGTTGGTTGTTCAGGGCGATCTGAACCGTGCGCGTCGGTAGCGCGACACGAATCGTCACGGGCTCATCGCCGATACGATCACGATCGAGCATTGCTGGTCGCGATCGCTTTCCAAAAACCAGTCCACCAGCCGCTCCGGAATCTCCAACCGGCGTCGCTGCATCGCGCGATGCCGTTCGATCGAGGAGCGTTTCGGTTGCCGGTTTTGTCGCCTCCGGCTGCGGTGCGGCGGCAACGGTGGCATTTTCTGCGGTTGCCAGTTCGCGGCCAGGTTCCGAGAAAACGCGTGAGGGCTGCGCCTCTTCGGCCAGACGGCGATCTGAGCTCTTCGGACGAAGCCAAACCACCCCGATGAGCAAGGTCCCCGCCACCGCCGCGAGCGCCCAAAAACGCCATGGTGACGACGGCCCGGAGCGCGACGCGGGAGATCCCACGGGCAACACGGTGTGTGCCGGACGGACCTGGTCCACCGCGGGCTGCAACCCTTCGCGACCCGCGGCCCGATGCACCACCGATTCTGTCCAATCGGTGGTGGGTTCAACCGTCGGTAACTCCTGTACCGCGTGCCGAACCGCACGTAGTGCGTCACAGGCCGACCGGAGTTCGGGCTCCAGCGCCAAACGCCGTTCGATCTCGATGCGTTCCTCGGGCGTCAATCGCTCGTCGAGATAATCGCTGAGGATTTCTTCAAAGATCGCGTTCATAACCGTTCTTAGTGTGTGGTTTCTCGGGCCCGCTCACGCACCGCAGATGCCTCAGTCTCTGTCGGTCGCTGTGATGCCTCGGTCAGATTCTCTGCTTGCACTTCTTGTAGCTGATGCGCCAATTGCAGCTGATGCGCCAATTGACAGCGTGCGCGGTGTAATCGACTGCGGACGGTCCCCAGCGGCAACTCCAAAATCTCCGAGATCCGTTCGTAACGACAACCGTCAATCTCGCGCAACACAAGAATGGCTCGGTAGTCGTCGTCCAAGGTGTCCAAAGCCGCGTAGACCGCCGCGGCACGCTCTTCCCGCAGCATCCGTTCGGCCGGCCCCTCACCTGGATCAACCGCTTCGTTGCCTCGGTCCTCACGACTCTGCGCCAATACGTTCTCGACTCTGCGTTTGCGACGGTGGCTCACCCACAGATTAAAGGCAATGCGGTAGAGCCAGGTGTAAAAAGTGCTCTTTTTCTGGAATGAAGCGAGCTTCAAGTACGCCTGCGCCAAAGCCTCCTGACCCACATCCTCTGCATCCTCTCGGCTACCGGTGACATGGAACAGGGAATTGAACAGCCGCAGTTGGTATTTGCCGACAAGTCCTGCAAAGGCCGTACTATCACCTTGCAGCGTCTGGTCGATCAGTTGGGAATCGTCGTTCACATCCGCTCCCCAGGTTGGGACGCAAATCCGCACCGAAAAGTTCCGCGGCGAAGGAGAAACAGTCTACAGCGGAACACCGGTTGCGAGCCCCTAACCTCGATTCATCTTGGCCGTCCTGTAACGTTCTGTCAAACTCGATCGCCGTGTACAGACAACCTCCCAGCAGCCGATCGGTCGCCGGCCGCGATCGGGATCGGGGTGGCCCCACGATCCTTGACGCTGTGCGCAGCGGATGCCCATAATCGCTCTCTTTCCGCTGTCCCCGTAGCTCAATTGGATAGAGCGTCGGCCTCCGGAGCCGAAGGTTAGAGGTTCGAATCCTCTCGGGGATACTGTTTGTAAGTCTTTGCGAACGCCAGAGTTGGCGTACCTGCCAGGGAGCGGGCAGAGCGGTCTTGAGGCTCTGATTCCTCCGTAATTTACGGAGCAACAGAGAATAAGGAGCCGCACTGTGCCGCGCACACCAGGTAAAGTTCCCTCTTATTGCCACCATAAGGCGTCCGGTCGAGCCGTCGTCCGTATCGATGGTCGCGACCACTATCTGGGACAATATGGCTGCGATGACAGCCATGCCGAGTACCAACGGCTGATCGCACAGTGGCGACGCAGCCGACACCGCCCCACGGCGA
>PADE01000166.1 GCA_002702965.1 Planctomycetaceae bacterium | reverse complement strand
ACTGTATCGCTTCGTTAACTGTATCGCTTCGTTAACTGTATCGCTTCGTTAACTGTATCGCTTCGTTAACTGTATCGCTTCGTTAACTGGGCCCCGCACCGCGAGGTCGTCTACCGGCATCCGCACGACTGACCCGCGCCGGCAACTTGGAACAAGAAACTCTGGGACAGGCCGTCATGACAGGATTGTTTCTAACCGACGACTTAATGTTCGCCTCGCGCGTCGGCGCACAGGCGGAATCGTTAGGCCTCACGATTCAAACGGTCAATTCCGTCGAAACTCTAGGGGAAGCTCTAGCCTGTGAACCGCTGCTGTTCGTGATCGATCTGGCGGCCGTGGCCACCGATCAACTCGCGACAACGATCGCTGCGGTGCGCCAACGTGTGCCGGGGGCAACCGTGATTGCGTTTGGCCCCCATGTCTGGGAAGCGAAACTCAAAGCTGCCGACCAGGCCGGCTGTGATCAGGTCTTCACACGGGGCCAATTCCACAACGAAATGGCAGCGTTGCTGCAGCAGCATCTGGCGGGCTAGGAGGGGTACTTCCCCTACCCGCGGTGGTCACCGAGAGCGCACAGCCGCCACAAAGTTGTGTAGGTTCCCCACCGTAGCTCATTCGCGGACGGTCAGGCTTGCCTCGCTACGACTCTGCCCCAACAAGCGAGCGGCTTCCGTCAAGACGAATTTAGGGTCCATGAACGGTTCGTAACTGATGTCCTGCCAACGTACCAGTCCACTCTCATCGATCAGAACAGTGCCGTGTAGCGGTTGCTGTTCAAAGTCATCGAACACGCGATAGGCTTTGAACACTTCGAGGCCGGCATTCGAAGTCAATGGAATGGGCAATTTCCCCTTGTCATAGTTTTCGACTGACTTCTTCAAGTCGGCGGGTCCGTCCGTTGAAATCGCGCACATCGCCAAACCGGCTTTTTCGAATTCTGCCACCATCGGTGCAAAAGCCTGCAATTGCTCGGCGCAATGCAGGCACCCATAGCCCAGATAGAAAATTAACACCACGGGTCGGCCTTTGAACTGCTCGAGTGATACTCGTTTGCCATCCGCATCTTCCAGCTCCCAACCCGGCGCGGGTAAGGGTTGCCAGCGGAACGGCCCCAGATCGTCCAACGCGGGACGGCGACCGACATCGTCAGGTGGAGGCGAGACCTCGCGCCAGTCACCGGGGTGACCGAGAGCCTCTGCAATCGGCGCTAATCGGCTGAATACGGGTGACGCCATGTCGATCGCTCTCGACTGCGCGCGAAGCTTGACGAATGCCGACTTTGCGTCGTCCCTTTTGCCCGCTTGCCAGAGCAAGTCGATCAGCATCGCCAATGGTTGGACCTCACCGGGGTGTTTGTCGACGTGTTTCTGAACCGCCTCGATTGCCTTCTCCGAATCGCCCGCCCGGTGCTGGATCGTCGAACGGTACGCGGCGTCGACTCCCCCGGCCTTTTTGAAACGCTCGAGAGCTTCGGAAAACTCACCACTGGCAACGGATTGGTGACCTGAAATCTCGGCGACCGCCTTCTCTACGGCCGCGATCTGCCCGTCGAGCGGCTTGCGGGCATCCTTCTTCGCTTTGTCTATGTCCTTTTTCTTCTCCTTGAGTTGCTCTTCACGCGATCGTTCTACGGCCTCATCACCCGCCTCCGTCGCTGTCGCATCGTCGCCCCCATCGTCTCGCACTTTTTTCTCCGCCTGATCCCGCGCCTGTTGCACGCGTTTCGCGTCGATCGCCTTTTCACGCGCTTTGCCCTCGGCGGCTGCAACCGCCTCTGTCCGCTCCTGTTCCAGTGACCCTTTCCGCTGGTCGAGGTCTGCCAACACCTGAGCGGCGCGGTCACTATCGCCACCACGAACACTCGCGACACCGACGTGGCGCAGTCGCTTGACCTGCTCGTCCTTATTGTCGGTCGGCGGCAGGTAGGGCGTATCACTGAGGGTGAGCAGTTCTTCCCAGAGTTCGTAGCGCATCAATGTCTCAAACAGACGCATCCGACCATAGCGAGTGCTCCCGAATTTCTTCAGTGTGTTGTAGCGCGGATGGCGCGGTAATTCGATCATGTTCTTGGCCAGATCGACCGCGTCGCGAACACGCCCGACATAATTCAAATTTCGAATGAACCACTCGTTGTTGTGAGCAAAGTTGTGGATTTCATCTGGCATCACGCGATCGCGCATCATCCGATGGTGGTCGACGCGCGCCGATGCCTCCTGTTGCCAGCAGGCATCGTCGTAACGCTTCAGTCGCGAGTAGATGTGACCCGGCATGTGCCACATATGGGCGATCGAAGGCGATGTCTGGCCACAGAGAGCCGCTGAGGACAACGCCACTTCCGGTTTTTTGTGGTCCCACAAGTGAATGCGGAAATGGTGCGCAGAATGATACGGCTCAACCGCAAATATCTGCTGTACCAAAGAGTCGATAGCCAGATAACTTAGCGTTTCAATCCCCGCGCGGCGGTTGTTGTACAGTTGCAGTGCGAGCAGCGCTTTGGCCTCAACATCATCGGGGAACTGTAGCGCAATCGACTCTAAGGCCTTCGTGTATTTCTGTGCCCGTTCCTTTTTCTTCTTATCCCCTGCTTTGAGAAACGCATCGTAAGCTTCGATGTACATCCGCTCGCGTTCGCTCACGCTGTCTTTGCGTTTGACGGCCTCGGCGATGAAGCCTCCGGAACGCTTCGCGCTTCCGCGCGTTGCCAAAGCGGCGCCCCAGTAGGCCATAGCGCAATCCGGATCCAGCGCCGCCGCCTGCCGAAACGACCGTTCGGATTCGAGATACCAAAATCCATATAACTGCCCGAGGCCCTGTTCCACGAACCGCTTTGCGTCTTCGCTTTTGGACGTGACCGGAAACCGAACGTGGCCCGTGCCCGACATCAAGTACGCCTTCTGGCGTGGACCTTCGTTGAGGAACTCGCCGTGATAGGAATGCCCCGCTGGCACCTCCACCTTGGCGTCCTTCTGGTCCGCATCTTCCTGCGACCAGACGAGTTGTCCCACAAGGACCACGCAAATTCCTATCCACACAAAAAAACGCGGCGCGATCATGTGATTCTTCCATCGAGCTATAGGACCGTTCGCCTCACATACGACCTCACCAGATTAGATCCTCGCGGCGGAAATGACAAGCTTTGATCGCGTGCCGAGCCGCTGTCCGTACCCGTCACGTCACGCTATATTCGGAGCTCACCTCTGCGGCAGAGATCGCTGTGTGGGGGCGGGAACCTAGCACAAATGGCCAAAAAGAACATCGCGGACACGGATGTAAGCGGAAGACGCGTCTTGATGCGGGTGGACTTCAACGTCCCGTTGGATGATCGACAACAGATCACAGACGACCGTCGCATCCGTCTGGCGATGCCTTCGATCCAGTCGGTGTTGGACCGAGATGGCAAGTTGATCTTGATCAGCCACCTGGGTCGCCCGCGGGGAGACGCCACCGACGACCGTTTCAGTTTGCGGCCGATTGCAAAGCGGCTCGCCGAGTTGCTCGGCAGCACGGTCGACTTTGCAACCGACACCGTGGGGGGCGATGCGCTCTCCCGTGTCGAGGCCCTCCAACCGGGCCAATCGGTCGTCCTGGAGAACCTTCGCTTCTGTGCAGGCGAAAAACGGGGAGATGCAGACTTCGCCAGACAACTTGCCGATTTCGCAGACATTTATTGCAATGACGCCTTTGGTACCTGCCACCGTTCGGATGCTTCGATGGTGGCAGTGCCCCGCGCCATGAACGGACGCCCCAAAGTCGTTGGGTTTCTGGTCGCTCGAGAAATCGAGTACCTGACGGAGACGATCGCCAATCCGGACCGGCCCTTTGTCGCGATTCTGGGTGGCGCCAAGGTGTCGGACAAGATCGAGGTCATTCGCAACTTGTTGAACGACTGCGATCGAGTGCTGATCGGAGGCGCGATGGCCTACACCTTCGCTTTAGCGCTGGGCGGCAAGATCGGCGAGAGTCTGGTCGAACCCGAAAAAGTCGAGCTGGCCAGCGAACTCATTCGACTAGGAAACGGGAAGTTGTTGCTCCCTTGTGACACGCACTGCGGTGACGCATTCCAGCCGGATTGTAATAAGCAGATCGTGAACGCGGGTGAGATTCCGGAAGGTTTCGAGGGTCTTGATATCGGCCCCCGAACGGCCCGTCTTTTTGCGGACGAAGTACGCGCCGCGGCGACGATCGTCTGGAACGGACCGTTGGGGGTATTTGAAATGCCGCCTTTTGATGCCGGAACCCGAGCGGTCGCGGAAGCGATTGCCGATTCACAAGCGGTTAGTATCATTGGTGGCGGAGACAGCGCCGCCGCCGTGACTCAACTCGGCTTCGCGGACCGCGTCGATCACATCAGCACGGGAGGCGGTGCCAGCCTCGCCATGCTCGAGGGCCGGGTGTTCCCGGCGGTCGAAGCGCTCGACGACCGATAAATCGGGATTGACCCAGCGGTGGGGAACGACTACCGTCCGTCCGCCATGTCCTTTTTTCACCGGGCGTTCGCCCCGTTATTGATCGGCCTGATCCTCTTCGCCGACCTGTTGTCCGCGACGGACCCCCGCGCTGGGGTGGCGCCCACCCTATTGGTGCTGCGCAACGGCCAGATCCTGCGGGGAACCGTAACCCATGTGGGCGACCACTATCTCGTGGTCATCGGACCCTCGAGCCAGGTACGGGTGCCCGCCGGCCAGGTCGATTACGCCTGCCACACTTTTGATCAGGTCTACCGTGTCAAGGTTGCCAACACCCGTCTCGCGACGGCGCGGGGACACCTGAAACTCGCGGAGTGGTGCTTACGCCACAAGTTGCGCACCCGCGCCGCGGACCACCTACTGACCGCGATCGCGGTCGATCCCGACGAACCAGAAATTCTCCGCGTGCAGCGTTTCTGGACCGCCGCGAGCCAACCGGCCGGCCCTTCCAAACCAACCGTCACAGTGCCCCCATCAACGGTCCCCCATCAAGAGGTCGAAGCGACGTTGCGCACCCTGCCACCAACGACGATAGAACGATTTACACACAAGGTCCAACCGTTGTTGATGAACTACTGTGGCAACAGCAATTGCCATGGACCCAACGCGGATTCCAGCTTTCGACTAGTCCGCCCGTTGTTCGCGAAGAGAATGACCCGTCGTTTTACGCAGCGTAACTTGCATACGATCCTCAACTACATCGATCGACAGAATCCTTCTCAAAGCCAACTGCTCACGATACCCAAACAACCTCACGGCAACCTGAGCACACCGGTGTTCGACGAACGCCGTGAGCCCCAATACCTGAAACTGGAGCAATGGGTAGACAAGTTCGGTCGGCGCGACCGACCGGCCGTCCCACCGCCACACGTCGCTCCACCACCCAACGTGGTACTCACCAAGCCCAACGATTTCCAAGAGGAACCGCCGGTTCAGGACGCGCCCGGTGATGGTGCGATGCTCGAAGAGTTAGTCGACACGCTGTCCGCTCAAGACCCCTCCGAGTCCACCGACACAAAGCAGCCTCGCCCTGACTCTCGGCGATTCGTTCCTCGGGATCCATTCGACCCGCAGATCTTCAACCGCCGTTACTTTGCCGACGGCGCGCCATAGTGTGGCTACCCCACACTGCGGGTACCGAGGTCCTGGGTGTAACGCAAATACTGTTGGCTGGTGATCTGCTGGGCAAACCTCGGTCGCCGGGAGGCTGACCATCTGATGGACCGTGTAACGCCGCCGATCGGCATCGCCAGCGTCTCTCTCCACCGGCTTGAGGTCCACTCGAGTGGGCCACGCAGAGGGTGCTCTCCGCTTGAACCGGTCGGGCAGCTCACCGTGACTCGAACGACTCGGAGCAGCGCGGTGTGCGGAATCCGATGCTTCGGCCGCCCATCGGGGTGCTAACATGCATCCCGCTGAATTGCCGGTTGAACAACTGATGATCGGTTGTTCGTTCAAGCCCACACGGAGCCGTGGGCCCGGGGGACAACACCGCAATAAAGTAGAAACCGCAGTGGTGATCGTCCATCGAGCCACCGGCATTCGAGGAGCCGCGAGTGAGCGCCGCAGCCAGCATCAGAATCGTCAACTGGCCCTCTTCCGCCTTCGCCTACAGTTGGCTCTGGAAATTCGCAGCGAACGTGATCCCGATGACTGCCCCTCGCAGCTATGGCGTGATCGAACCCGCGGGAGCCGCATCGTGATCAATGGCGATCACGTCGACTTTCCAGCGATGCTGGCAGAGTTACTCGACGTGTTGCACACCCACGACCTGGACTTCAAGGCGGCCGCGGCACAGCTCGCATCAACCGCTTCACAATTGATGCGGTTGTTGAAACGCCAACCCGCCGCTTGGCAACAGGTGGGAAGACAGCGATCCGAACGCGGATTGCGTCCGCTGCGATGAAATTGCCCANACCGGTCGCATCCAAGCGCGGATGGTGACTACTCAGCGGAAAATGTGTGCACCGTCGTTTGGCGGTAAGTCTCGCCGGGCTGCAGGATGGTNGTCGGAAAATCCGCACGGTTTGGCGAATCGGGATAGTGTTGTGTCTCCAGACAAAATCCGTGGTACTGCTGATAGCCACCTTCGGTGTCGCCGCCGGCCAGGAAATTGCCGCTGTAAAACTGAATCGCCGGTTGCGTCGTCTGGATTTCCATCACGCGGCCACTCCCCGAGTCCACGACTCGCGCAGCCATTTTCAGCCCCTCGGCGCTATCGCGCAGNACATAACAGTGATCGTAACCCACCGGATCCGATTCAATCTTGTCTAGATCGGCCCCAATCTTCTTGGCCGCGGTGAAGTCCAGCGGAGTTCCCTTGACATCGGTGAATTCGCCAGTGGGAATCAACGTCGCGTCGACTGCTAGGAACTGATCCGCGGCGATCATCAGTTCATGATCGCGGATACTCCCCGATCCGGCCCCTGCTAAATTCCAGTAGTTGTGATTGGTAAGGTTCACCGGGGTGGGCTGATCAGTCGTCGCGGAAAAATCGACGATCATCTGATTCTTGTTCGTCAGCGAATAAACCACCTTCGCATCTAGATTGCCGGGATATCCCTCTTCACCATCTGGACTGTGATAGGAAAACTCGACGCCGACGGCTTCGGCTGTCTCCAACTGTCGAGCCGTCCACACCACTTTGTCAAAACCGACGTCACCTCCGTGCAGGTGGTTGGGATCATTATTCGTCGCCAACGTGTACTCTTTGCCTTCCAGTGTGAACTTTCCTTTCGCAATGCGGTTGCAATACCGCCCCACGGTAGCNCCGAAATAGGGATGACGAGGCAAATACCCTTCGAGATCGTCAAAACCGAGCGTGATATTCATCAGCTGGCCATCGCGATCCGGCGTTTCTAGAGCAACCACGATCGCTCCGTAATTGGTGACTTTCATCACCAGGCCNTTCGCGTTGGTACACGTATAAAGATCCACATCAACTCCTTCGGCTGTTTTCCCAAAGCTCGTCTTGGTGATCTTCGCGGGCGATCCTGCGGTCTCTTCTGCGGGAGTGGAGGCTTGCGCTACGTCGCCCGAGGNATCCGTTTCAGCCATCGGTTCAGGCTGATCGACGACATTCTCAGCGCTCCCATTGCAACCACCAGACAACACCAGCCCGAAAACAGCAACGGCAATCGAACACTGGATCGGTCGCAACATGGTCAACTCCGGTCACGGATTCAGTCTAGAGTACACGAAACGCACCTCGGTAAAGTCCTCACGAGTCACTCGCTCGGTGCCACCAACCTACCGGCGGAGCCGGGTGCAAGCGAGCGCCCGCCAACGACCGCCCGTATTATGTAGCGGCTCGGACGCAGCGTCTAGACGCTGCACGCTGCGCAGGCATCGCCCGGGGCAGACAACTGCGGGCGCCAGAAAGACCGGCGTTCGTGCGGCTCCGAGACGCCGCTTCGGCGGCACTCGCGCGATGAGCGCGCGGACGGCACAGTCATCGCCGGTTGGCCTGTGTCGTTCGGCTCGAAGCCGATCACAAAAGACTCTCCAACAACCGTCGCATCTTGCGAAGTTCGGNCATGTGGTCGAGGTCTTCCATCTTCGCAATATGCACGCATAGCGCGCGACGGTAGTCGACTCTGCGCAGTTGGTTGATCATGCGGCCGTAGTCGACCTCGCCCTGTCCGACACGCACCTGGAACGCGTCGNGGCTCGCGTCGCGCAGGTGGACATGGCACACATACTTCATCAGCGAATCAGTGTTTTTTTCGCGATACGGNCCGCAGATGTATGGGCTGGGATCTAACGTCAGCCCCAAACCTTCGACGTTGTCGCACAGCACGCCGACCGTATCGGGATCTTCAGAGAACCGACCGATCTGACTTTTCATGCTGACGATCACCCCCTCTGAGCCGGCGATCGCCACCAACTTTCGGAGCCGCTCGACTTCCTCATTGAATGGGGTCACGAGGGGACCCGAAGGCACTGTAATGTGGACCACCTTGGTAGCTTTGGCCAATCGGCAAATGTCTTGAAACTGCCGATAGTGCTCCTCACCCGTGTCGTCGAGTTGGACATCATACGANACAACGTTCAAACGCTGCGTCTTGCGGCAAATATCAACCGCCTGCTCGAGATTGTCAGAAATCTGGGATGGTTTCAGTTGGGTACTCGTTTCACGAACGACCATTTCGATGGTGGTGAACTCCAGATCGACCAGCTTGCCCAGCGCTTCGGATAGGGGCAAGTCAGCAAAGCAATCGAGCGAGGCCGTAACTAACAATCGATTTCTCCTTGCGGCAGGCTGCGCGCGACGAAACTCGCATCCGCGCGTGGCAACCAACACCCGGATGTCGGGAACGCGGCGGGTAGCTTACTGGCAGTCGTCTGTTCTTGGCAACACCAAGCCCCACACGGAGGGAAAACATCGCCCCATTGGGCCCTGTCATCGCATGTTTGGCGACGTTTCGCACGCGTCTCGTGGCGCCAAGTCGTCGCGCACGCCCCACCCGCACGCCAGCGGCGGGCGGTGCGCCGGCGGCACTCNGAGCTCGCGCGGAGCTAGTAGAATAGAAGCGTATTTGAAAAACCCTTGAAATTCCTGATTCCATTCACAGGAGACGGTTGTGAACGCATCGACAACGACACCCCCAACGATCATTGTGAGAAACTCTGGAGGGTTCTTGAGCCGCTTGGTCGGAATGATCTGCTGGATCGTGCTACTCGCCTTGCTCTTCAGTGTCTGGACCGGAGGCTCAACCGCANTGCCATGGTCGGGTGGTGTGGAGGGGCTGACGGAGACTCTCGAATCGGGCAACCCGACGGCCAGTCACAAGGTTGCGATCCTCACGATCTCAGGGATTATCGGCGATGGCCATGGATACGCCAAGCAACAAATCGATCAGATCCGCAACGATCCACTGGTGAAAGCCGTGGTGCTCCGGGTGAATTCGCCGGGTGGGACCGTGTACGGTTCAGACTTCATCCTGCACCATCTCAAGAAACTGCGGCGGGAACGCGCTGACCTTCCATTGGTAGTCAGCATGGGCGGTATGGCAACCAGCGGCGGCTACTACGTGTCGATGGCGATCGGCGATCAACAAGACGTACTATTTGCCGAACCGACAACGACGACCGGATCGATCGGAGTCATCCTTCCCCACTACGACTTCAGCCAGTTACTGGAGCGCTACGACGTCAAGAATGACGCGATCGTCAGTCACCCGCGCAAACAGATGCTCAGCATGACCCGTCCGCTAACGGATGAACACCGTAACATCCTGCAGGCCCAAGTCGACGAGTTATTCGCNCGCTTCAAGTCGGTTGTCCGCGAAGGTCGTCCCGCGCTGCGGGACAATCCGGAACAACTCGACCGGCTGGCGACGGGAGAGGTCTTTACCGCCGAGCGAGCCCACCAGCACGGCCTCGTCGACAGAATCGGATTTATCGAAGATGCGATTCAGCGGGCATGCCAACTGGCCGAGCTGCCCGCGAAGCAATTCCGGGTCGTCCGATACACGCGTCCCGTTTCGCTGATCAACCTGCTCGGACTGGCACGAAGCCAGACCGCTCCCGCCAGCCTCCAGACGCTGCTCGAACCTCTGACACCCCGCGCCTACTACTTGTTTACGACACTGCCCCCGCTGGTCAGCGCCTACCACCGCGCAGGTGGTTAGACCGAATTCGTGCGATCCGGCGCATCACTCAGGATCTCGGCTGGCTGGGTGGTGGCCGCTCGCCCGCTCGCAGCCGCGGACGAGGTCGAGGCCCGCGCGGACGGTCGACTCCGGACGGCGGTCCCAGCCCGCCACCTTTGCGGGGCCGCGTTTGATGATTGAGATAACGTTCGCGCAACTGTTCGCGAAAACGTCGACCGCGAAAGCGATCCAGGCGCTCACGTTCGCGAGGACTCAGTTCCTCGTCGTAAAAACGCTCCAACGCACCGCGAGGAATGGGGCGGCTACCCGCCGGATCGCCTCCACGACCTCGAAAAGCGCGTACCCACTGGTCCAACCGACGGAGTTGCTGGTACGGACTTCCGGCTTCCCGAAGCGAACGTCTCGCGCGGTCGGAGAGGCGACCGTACAGGCCCTGAAACTCAACCCTGGAGGGCATCAGTTCGGGATGGCGTCGCGGCAGCTTGAGATGCGGTTGCAGGTAAAACCGAAACAGAAAATCGAGCTGACGGGTCTCGTCGGTGAGCGAATCATACCGTCTTCTTGGGGGACGTGGTAGCAACTCAAGAATCCGCGCACGTCGAGCGCGGATCAACCGACGTGACCATTCGAGTAGCACATGAACGTCCGGCGCATTCAGATTCACTGCGCGGAGTCGGTCAAATCTCTGACGGTCGACGAGGCGACGGATCCTCTCGCCGCGCTGTTCTGGCTGCTCCTCCAAAAGGGCAAAACGCTGTGTCGCCGGAAGTGAGTACAACCAGTCGCTGTACCGGAACATGACTCGTGTCAATTCCACCTTCCGCGGGTGGGCTTGCAGTCCTTGCAGCAAGTCACCAAGTTGCTGCCGTTGGTCTGCCGAGAGGTTCCGGAATCGTCGTTCGCGACTTGCCAGCTCCAGCTTCTCTGCCGGTGTCCTGTCAGCCAGCCAGGACCGCCGTTGCCGTTGACTTTTGGATTCCAGCTCCGCGGTGGTCACCATTCTCTCCTGACTGACGAGCGTGTCCTCTGCGAACAGCCCTATCTGATCAAGCGCCTCGAGAAACGCGACACTGCCCCCGTGCGTCAACGCATCCAGATGCACGATGATCGACACGTCACGCACCAGTTCCAGATCACCAGGCCCGGCCAGCGAGGTAACAGCCGCGTAACTGACCAGTGCCGGAACGGCACACGACAACGCCCCGACACAACCCAGGACCCAGCGGCGGTACCCGCGACGTGACTCAAAATCGCGCCCATGCTGGTCAGCGATCACCACCGCCATTTCGACCGTAGCACTACGAAACGATTCCGAGACATCGCACCTCGGCAACAAATCCAATAAGTCCCAGGACCGTTGCAAATCTCGCAGTTTCTGACGGTAGGAGGCGTCTTGGCCCAGACGCAGTTCAACACGAGCGACTTCCGCCGAATCCAACTCGCCGTCCAGATAGGCCACCAGGGAGTCGTTTAGCGCATCGTCTGCCGAGAGCTCACGATCCGGTTGGTCCATCTGAGTTCCTCAGACACGGGGCGCAGCAACCTGGCCACCGACGGGTTTGGGCGGTGCCGTGGCGCAATACGCCGTTATGACGACGGCTGGCCATCCACTGGCAAATCCCCTTGGTCCATGTACGGCTCCAGCAGCGATTTCAAGTTCGCCCGCGCCCGCGAGAGCAGCGACTTGATTGCCTGTACCGAGAGTTCCATCGTCTCTGCAATCTCGGCGTAGCTCTGACCTTCAAACTTGGAAAGTAACAATGCCATTCTCTGCCGCTCGTTGAGGGCGGCAATCGCCTTGTGCACCATTTCCCTCTTTTCGATCGTGTCGAACAGACGAGTAGGTTGCGCACCGCTGCGCGCTACCGCCAGTTCATCCATCCCCCCAACGCGCGAATCCGACGTTGATGTTCGCGATAGGTGGTACTCGCGGCGTCGATTGTTCGATCGCAGAGCATTGCTCGCGACATTATGAGCAATCCTAAAACACCAGGTCGAAAATTTGGCCCCCGGCTGGTAGGTTTTTCGCGCACGGTAGATCCGCAAGAACACCTCCTGCGCAAGATCCTCGGCCAAGTCGGCGCGGTAGACGATGTGGCCAAACAGCGAAACCAATCGCTGCTGATAACGCAACACCAACTCTTCGAAGGCCGCCGCGTTGTCATCGCGGACCTGCAGCATGAGCCGCACATCCGGGTCCTGTAACTGGTATCGCAGTGCTGTCGAATCGGAAACGCTCAATCGACACCCTCGTCTAGACCGACTTGCCAGGACCACGTTTGTGCCATCTCCCTGGAGCGGGAGGGCGGGGCGGACGTTGCCACGGTAATCCGCCCGTTGCCGCGGGCGGTGATGCCCCGGAAGAGACTCCGACCACCTCGAGGCACGCCGCTACGCCGCGCGACACACCATCTCATAAGACGCATTGAACTCGAACGAAACACCGGAAGATCAATCCATTTTCGAGAAAACAGGGCGCGCTCGGGAAATGTCACCCGCTTGCAGGCCGGGCTGGCCGACCTCGGTCGGCAGTCCCTCCCAGGACCCGCACGTACGGTCCCACCTGGTTCTGCGGGTGTTGGAAGGAAACGGCCTACAACGGAACTTCGTGGTACGCCAGCGCCCATTCCCGCATGTAGCGAACACGCAGCGGTCGGATGACATAGACAATCAATTGCGGGTTATCGATCGTTCCTAGGTAATGTCGCAGCAACGGATTCTGCTCCCAAATTTGCTCCAACACAGCCCGATCTTCGAGGGCGCTGGCCAACCCCGTTATCCGCACCTGGTTGTGTTCGTCGTCGAGGTAGCAGAGTTCGACTTTTGGGTTCGCCTGGATCTCGGCCGTCTTGTGGTAGGAGCGCAAGTTCGCGATGTAAATACAAAACCCTTCGGTCCTCACGGGTGAAACGGGTCGCAATCTCGGCTGGTCACCATCCATGGTGGCAAGATGTGGAAAGCGGTCGGCGGCAATGACCGCGTGCGCCAACTTCAATAGCTCTTGCGAATCAATCGACTCGGGTGCCGGTGTGGGGGTCATGGAACTCATACCTCTCGATCCAAACGGAACTCTCCGCCGTGCAGGCCTGACGCGAACCGATCCGCCAGAACTGGACGGAGTTGCCCAGGCGTGGGAAAGGTCCTCGCCCGTTTGCATAGCTCCGTGGTCGTACGGCTGTCGATTCGTCGCACCGCACCACAACGTGAACGCAATGTCCGGATCGCTCAGGACAGGATCTCGTGAGCGACGCTGCCCGACACATCGGTCAGGCGAAAATCACGCCCTGCGTAACGGTATGTCAGTTGCTCGTGGTCGATTCCAAGGATGTGCAATAGCGTGGCGTGCACATCGTGAATGTGCAGCTTGTCATCGCGCGCGTAGAATCCGTACTCATCGGTCGCTCCGTAGTGGAAACCGGGCCTGACACCAGCTCCTGCCATCCACATCGTAAACCCGTAGGGGTTGTGATCTCGTCCGTTGCTTCCCTGGGCCGTGGGGGTCCGTCCAAACTCACCGCCCCACAACACCAGGGTATCCTCGAGCAGACCCCGCGCTTTGAGATCGGCTAGTAGGCCGGCGATCGGCTTGTCCACCTCCAACGCGTTTTTCTCGTGTCCCTGCTTGAGGTCACTGTGCTGATCCCACTGCACCTTCGAATCGCTATGCGTCACTTGGATGAACCGCACACCCCGTTCCGCAAACCGTCGCGCCAAAAGACACTGGAGTCCAAAATCGGCGGTGATCTTCTCATCCAAGCCATACTGCCGACGGACCGAGGATGGCTCGTCCGAAATGTCCTGAATCTGTGGAATCTCGGTTTGCATCCGAAACGCCAGTTCGAACAACGCGATGCGGCTCTCGAGAATTGCGTTGGGGCCCGTCTCGTGGAGATGCTGGCGATTGACGTCGCGCAATAAATCCAACTGGATTCGCTGCAATCGTCGCGGAAACCGATGATTCGTGGCGTACTTGACCGTCGCACTCGATGCCGGCTGGCTGGCAACGCCCAAAGGAGTTCCCTGACACCAGGCCGGCAAGAACGCCGAACCCCAGTTCTTGACGCCACCGTGCGCCAACGTTGGACAAATAGTTACAAAGGCCGGAAGATTTTCGTTCTCAGTTCCCAATCCGTAAGACACCCAAGCACCCATACTGGGCCGTACAAAATTGTCGCTCCCGGTGTGTAACTTCAACAAGGCACCGCCGTGCGCGGCGTTCGTACCGTGTACACCGTGCAACATGCACAGATCATCGACACATCCGGCCAGATGCGGAAACAACTGACTCACCCAGCTCCCGCTCTCACCGTACTGGTGAAACTTCCAGGGGGAGCGCAGCAAATTGTTAGTCGGCGCAAACTGCACCCGCGGTTTGGCGAAAGGCAAAGGCTTCCCATCGTCTCGCTGCAAACGAGGCTTGAATTCAAACGTGTCGACGTGCGACGGCCCGCCCTTCATAAACAGAAAGATGAGTCGTCGAGCTCGCGGCGCAAAATGTGGCTGCTTGGACGCCAGAAAACGAAGTGCATCCGAGCCCGTGTCGGACTCATCCGCCGCCGCACGCGACAGCATTCCACAAAGCGCCAACTGCCCAAACCCCACGGCGCTGTCGCGCAACATCGTGCGCCGAGAATAGCCTCTGGGATCCTTCATACGCCCCCCCGTTTACTGACTGAGGAAGTCCGACTCGACTGACATCGCTACTGGTCTCCGGTCGCTGCTGCGGGACGTCGCGAACGTCGTTCCCCGCGGTTCTGTGTACTTCGAACGAACGCTTGCCTAGCGGATGTGGAGAAACTCGTTGGACGCCAGCAAGACCTGACACAGCGCCTCCCAAGCGGCGCCCTCCGCGGTCGGATCACCCTGCCCGGCGGCCAACCGGAAACTCCTGAGAAAGTCCACTCCGCGCCGCACCTCAGCAGCGTGAGGTTTGCGGGCGAGCGTCACCATATAGAGAAAGGCAATCCGGTCCTGCGGGCGCTGGCCTCCCTCGAGCGCAACGCGCGCCGCGAGCGCCCGCATCGCACCGCGCATTAAGTCGCCGTTGAGCAGATAGAGCGCCTGCGGCGCCACTGCGGAAGTCGTTCGATTTCCGTTGGTCACACTGGCGTCGGCGTAATCAAAAAGCTGAAATACATCGAACAGATGATTCCGAATCACGGGAAGATAGACCGAGCGACGACGATTGTCGTAGCTCGTGCCGTCCTTCGAGGTATGGTCAAAAAGGAACTGCCGGTTCTCGACGTGCAACAACGAGCCCCCCATCACAAGCTCCAATTGGCCACTAACGGCCAACAGTGAATCACGGATCGCTTCGGCCTCGAGCCGTCTCACCGCAGCGCGTCCAGAGAGCCGATTCTCCGGATCTTCGCGAACAGCTCGCGGATTGCTCTGGCTACTCACTTGATACGTGCTGGACGACAGAATCAACCGATGCAGCGCCTTGATCGACCACCCATCCGCGATCAACCGGACAGCCAGCCAATCCAACAAACGTGGATCGGTCGGCGATTCACCCAAGCGGCCAAAATTATCGGGTGTGCGAACCAAACCGTGACCGAAGTGCCATCGCCAAATGCGATTGACAATCACTCGACTGGTCAGCGGATTGTCCGGGGCGGTGAGCCAGCGGGCCAGTCGCAAGCGGCCACTTTGGGACGGACCGAAGGACTCCTGCTGCGCACCCGCTAGAAAGGCTGGGAACCGGCGCGGCACGGTCGGCCCCAACTGCAAATGGCTCCCACGAATGTGAATTCTCAGATCACCCACCGTTCCGTCTTTGACTCCCATGGCCGTCGGCAACTGAGGAGCATGCTTTTCCAGCTCCGCCAACTCGTCGCGCAGTTGCTTCAAGGACCGCTTGGTAACTTCCGGGTATTGGTCCTCTGGATTCTCGGGAAGTTCACCGCCACGCTGCTGCTTGAGAGACGCGTTCGCAGCCGCCACCAGATCCGCGATGGCTGCTTTGGAGGCCTCGATCGCCTCGTCATGCATCGCCTTTCGCTGCTGCTGGGCGTCGGTAGCGATCGAGTTTTCGTGCCACCGAGCCAATTTGACGAAATTCTCCATCGTGCGGGTGCTCGTGAAGATGCCAGCCAGCCCGTAGTAATCCGCGTTCGTGATCGGATCGAACTTGTGATCGTGACAACGGGCGCATCCGATCGTCAGCCCCAGCAGTGCTCGACCCAGCGTGTCGACCTGTTCGTCGATGATGTCCATCTCCATTTTCTTGGCATCGACCTCAGCGAGGACCTTGGGGCCCAGTGCCAAGAATCCGGTCGCCACCAGCCGCTCGCGACGTTCGGCTTGATTCGTAGAGGGCAACAGGTCGCCGGCCAATTGTTCGGTAGCAAACCGATCGTACGGTTTGTCTGAGTTCCAAGCGTCAATCACATAATCGCGATACCGCCATGCGTTACCGAACGCGAGGTTCTCGTCGAGTCCGTTGGAGTCCGCGTAGCGCGCTACATCCAACCAGTGCCGCCCCCAGCGTTCTCCGTACCGAGGCGAGGCCAGCAAGCGGTCGGTGAGGCGAGCAAAGCCGTCCGGTGCCGCACCGTCCAGAAAAACCCGAACGTCGTCTGGTGTGGGGGGCAAGCCCAGCAAATCGAACGTCACCCGACGGAGCAGCGTCTGGCGATCGGCTCGCGGCGCCGGCAGGATTCGCCGCGTTTCCAAACGCGACAAGACAAAGTGATCCAGCGGCGTTTGCGCCCAACCCCGTTGCTCGACCGCTGGCAACGGGACGCGACGGGGCGGTACAAACGACCAGAGGCGTTCTCCCTTGGCCCGCGATTTTTTGTCAGCTGGGTCTGCTGCGGGACGCCCTTGGTCGGGATGCGGCGCCCCCAGTTCTATCCACCGTCGCAAATCCGCGACCACACGGTCTGGGAGCTTGCCATCGGGAGGCATTTCCAGCTCCTCATTTTCGTAGGACAGAGCGACCAGCAACAGGCTTTCGTCCGGTTCCCCGGGAACGACCGCGATGCCCGTATCTCCACCCTCCAGAATGCGCGCATACGAGTCCAGCCGCAGCCCGGACTCCTCGCGTTTGGGACCGTGGCACTTGTAGCAGTGCTCGGCCAGCTGGGGGCGAATACGGTTTTCAAAGAAACGCACCGCCGCCTCACCATTGAGATCCGGGCCTTGTGCGCTGCCGGTGGCCGTTGTCAGAACCACCGAACTCAGCACCGCGACCAGCACGTGCCTGCGACTGACCACCGCAACGCCTCCACGGATGGATACAAAACGCTCTCTCGAGGGAGCGAGCCCGCGCACACTCACGCCTCCATTATAGGTGCGGTGCGAGGAAAATGACCATCTGGGATAGTCGCTTTCCACGGTTTTCAGAAGGCCGCACAACGACGCCGGCGAACTCCCGTCGCAGGCTGGACGTCGTAACAGAACCCCCACGCAACCCAGGCTGACTTGTGCCCCCAGCACCCGATGCGTTACACCTTTTGAATATTGCGCAGGTCCCGGCACCCGATCGGAGTGACCAGGCGGACCCCACGCGACCCCAGCCACGCGGAGTGATCCCTGATGTACCGACTGAACCGCTCCGCGGCGTCGCTGCTGCTTCTTACTGGTTGGACGGCGCTTGCTGGTTGGACGGTGGCCAGTCGATCCGCGCAGGCCGCGCCACTTCTATCTCGGCTGATGCAGCCTAACGTGCTGTGGATCATCGCCGAAGATATGGGACCTGAATTGTCGTGCAACCAGGTCCCTGAACTCAAAACACCCGTGCTCGACGGGTTGGCGCGACGTGGCCTCCGGTACAGCCATGCGTTTAGCGTGACCGCCGTTTGCTCCACCAGCCGGTCCTCGTTCATGACCGGCATGTACGCCATGACTATCGGAGCGCACAACCATCGCTCGCACCGAGACGGTAACACACCTCTTCCCGCCGGAGTCGAGCTAATCACGGATCGTTTCCGGGCCGCCGGGTACCACACCGCGAACCTAAAGAAACTCACCCCCGACCGGCAACTGGGCCGTTTCTATCGGGGCACCGGCAAGACCGACTGGAATTTTTCGTACCCCACAGATCGCGCCCCCTTTGATCTGGATTCCTGGGACCAACTGAAAGAGAACCAGCCCTTTCTGGCGCAACTGAACTTCAGCGAAACCCATCGCGGCCGGAGCTGGAATCAAGCCCATCGACAGATACCCCACCCCGCCCGACCCGACCATGTCAAGATTCCGACCTACTATCCCGACCACCCCGTGACACGCGCGGTCTGGGCCCAATACCTCAACGCTGTGATGGCGGTCGACAAGAAAGTTGGATTCGTGCTCGACCGTTTGAAACAGGACGGGCTGGACAAGAACACCGTGATCGTCTTTATGTCGGACCATGGGCGCGCCATGCCACGCGCCAAGCAGTGGCCCTACGACAGCGGTNTACGGATTCCGCTGATCATTTACTGGCCCGAAGACAATCCCGCGTTCCCACCACCTCGCGGCTTCCAGCGGGGCGAGATAACACCCCGGCTGGTCTCGGCGATCGATGTGACAGCCACGCTGCTGGCTTTCGCCGGCATCGCCAAACCACCGGGCATGCAAGGGCAGGTGTTCCTGGGAAACGCGTCCGAGCCACCACGACAACACATTTTCGGCGGACGTGATCGCGGCGATGAAACCGTGTTGTCAATCCGTACCGTGCGGGGGCAGCGATTTCGGTTGCTGCGCAACCGCTTCCCCGAACGGCCATTCCTACAACTCAATCGATACAAAGAGGCCGAGTATCCCATTCTCGGTTTGATGCGGCATTTGCACGATCGGAACCAACTCAGCGGTCCACCCCAGCAGCTGATGGGGCCCCGGCGTCCGCCCGAAGAACTGTACGACCTGCAAGCCGACCCGTACGAAGTCAACAACCTGGCCGGCGATCCGCGTTACGCGACAATTCAAAAGCAGCTCTTGACGGCGCTCGATGACTGGGTCGAACGCATCGGTGACCGTGGACGGGAATTGGAACCCCCAGAAGTGGTGCAGCGTTGGGAAACGCGGATGCGACGGAACTACGACGCACGCTTGAACGCACGACCGCCAAACTGGTTCCTGCGACATCCGGCATTGGGCCCCTATGCACAACGCTAGTCAGCCGCGAGGGGGTCGACGGCACCGGCGCAATCGCTCCATCGCGTCGCGGTGACTTCCGCTGCGGGTTCAGCTGGGAAGCAGGCTCAGGACATTCTCACTGGGCCGCGAGATGACATGCGCTGCAATCAATTTNCCCAGGCCTTCGACGCGCTGCTGGCCGGCGTCAACTGCCGCGCGGACCGCCGCCACGTCCCCCTGAATGATGACTGTGACATAGCCACCGCCTAACTTCTCCTTCCCCACGACCTCCACCTGGGCAGCTTTGCAGGCCGTGTCGATGGCGTCGAAAACCGCNGTAAATCCCTGAGTTTCAATCAAACCCAACGCGTCCGGGGCGTGTTTGGTCACCGTCGTGTCCTCTTCTGTTTGGGAAACCCTCTCGAACTGGGGAATCCAGACCACATCTTGTTGGATCAGCGGGTTGTATTCACGGGGTACGTCGATGACGCGCCAGGCGTCCTCGTCGGGGCGGTTGATCGCAGCCGAGACGGGATGGCCACCGAGCGTGGCCGCCAACTCGTGGCCAACCTGCAGCGCCATGCCGACCGCGTCCGTAGAACCCTGTACTTTCACGCAAACGCCCAACAGATCATTCACCTCGGCCTGCAATAGACGCACACCGGCGGATTTTTCCATCGCATCGAGCGCCGCCAGAGCAGGCGTGAGGCCCGTCGTCTCGAGCATCCCCAGAGTTTCCATCGGCAGCCGCCCGAGCGACAAAGGGTGATCTGAGCACAACTAGCCCGTAGGCGACCGGCCGGTCGGCGCTTACCAGGCGACTTCAAAACCGAAGGTACCACCGTGATAGATGATCGCGTGGTCGGTCTCCGCGTGGGTCCCCGTATTGACTTGCAAGGTCCCGTCACGGAGTTGNTCGACAGCCGCGGCGACCCCGTACAACCACAGCACCTCGTAGCCGCCGCGGATCTTGACCCGCTCGCTGATGTGGTAACTAACGTGGTACCCGAACTCGACCAGCGTAGAAAGCCGGACCGAACTGAAGTCGTTCCCGTAGAGGGTGCCAAAATCGGGAAAGGGACCACCGTTCTCCAAACGGAACTGGCCGCGGGCGCGGTTGCCGTTAATGCTGCCCTTGAGGTTGCCTTCCATCGTCCAGCGCCCCACCGGATAGTAGAGATCGACACCCAATTGGAAACCGATCATCTTGTTCTGGGTATCCATGGTCAGATGGCCAATCGAGTCGTCCGGAGCGATCGAGTACAACTCGAACTCCTCGCTGATATCGATATAGCGGACCCCGCTGGAACAACTGATCACATCCCAACCCCAGCGCTTCTTCAACAACTCGAGGCTGTCAAACCGGGAGCGGAATCGAGAGGCTTGATAAGGCGCCCCTTCGAACGACGAAGCGTCGACCCCGATCGGTACGAGCGTCGTAAAGAACTCGGGATCGCCACTCGCGGTCTGGTCGAAGGTGCGGTGATCGCGCAAATCCGCGACTTCCCACTCGAACATCCCGGTAAAGGTCAGTTCCCAGCCCTCCAGGCAATCCCGCTGGCGGCCCAAGGTCATGCGCCCGCCCGGTTCATAGTCAAAATCATCGAGTCGAAATCCGGTGGAATAGCTGACTCCCTTATTCCCTTCGCGGTTGAGATGCGGCATTTCGACGCGCACGTACCAGGACGCCGGACAAGCAAACGTGAGCCGATCGGACTGCCACTCCCCCTGTTCGTCCACCGCGGGAACCGTTTCGCTCAACGGTTGCTCAGCGGCGATTGGCTGCAGCGGGTCGACAGCCACCGGGGGTGGGTCTGGCATGGGAACTTGATTTTCGAGCAGCGCCGTGGAATCGCTGACCGGTATGAACGGTGGAGTCGAGAGCACCGACGGCGCTGCATCACCGCTGACGACCGGGACCGGAAATGCGCTCAGTACCGGATCGTAGGGAACTTCCAGACTGGGCGGTGTCACCGCGTCGGGAACGGACATCGGGGGCACGCCCGTCTCGACCGGAAAAGGTACTGATGGCCCAACGAGCGGCTCGCTCAATTGATCGACCACGGGAGGGGGCGACGCGAATTCCGCTTCGACCGAAACACGGGGAGCAGGTGTCGCAATCGGCAAGGCCGCCGCTGGCCCAACGAGCGGATCGCTAAACTGATCGACGACTGGCGGAGGTGCCGCGAGTACTGCTTCGGCAGGAACACGGGGGGCGGGTGTCGGCACCCGTTGATGGGGCACTTCGGGAGCCACCGATGACGGTTTGGCGTTAACGACCGGCCGAGACTCAACCGACTCTACGGTCGCGGGTGGAAACGGACCGGCGAACGGCTGTTCGACCCGATCTACGACAGGGGGAAGCCCGAGCGGTACCTCGTCTCGTGTCGGAGCATCAGGACGATCGACGGGGGCGGGATGCGGGGGTTGAATGACTGCGAGCGGCGGCGATGGGATCGAGTGCCGCTGTTGCAGTTCGCGGGCAGAGATGATCTGAGCGGGCTCCTGTGACCCCTCTGGAATTACCTCACGGTCATCTGGTATGCCGGCCGCCGGTGTGCCGGAATCGGTCGCGGCGACAATCGACTCCGGTGTGGCCGGATCGCCGCGCTGCTGTAACGCCGCCTCTGCACGGATGACGGGTGGCAGCGATTCAGGTAGCTCGCCGAGAATGAAGCTGTTCTCGGCAGCCGCGATCGGTGCGGCAGCCCTTCGTTTGCTCAACGGTAAGTCAATTGCATCGGTCGGCGGACCTGCAGGCTCTCCCGACGCCACGTCGACGGGGACCGTGACCGCCTCTGACGAAAACAGCTCGCCCGAAAACTCCTCCACAGGGGGACGCGCGGTGGGTGTCGCAGGCAGTGTTCCCGCCGGGGTGCTCGGCGCCGCTGCGCGGGGGACAACGATCGACTCCGATGAAAACCGCTC